>NZ_RZSW01000243.1:0-8848 GCF_003997375.1 Mesorhizobium sp. M5C.F.Ca.IN.020.29.1.1
ATGTGCCGGTGGCGCTTGCGATCAAGGGATTCGGCAAGACGCTGCCGGACGGCCGCATCGAATGGGTCGTCAATGGCAAGCCGGACGGTTCGGTCACCGTCAATGGTGTCATGGTGAAGCCGGCCGATCCGGTTGAGAATGATGACGGTGACGACAGCGAAGAAGAAACGACGCCGTAGGCGTTTTCGCGATCCGGTCGTCGCTTACATCGAATGTTCATGGTCGTCGTCGCCAAGCGGCAGCGTCCGCAGCGCCCTGCCGACGGCAGCCGGCGGCGTGCCGGTTTCCTCCGCGAACCGCATGAGCGTCGGCTCGTGGGCGAGGATGAACTGCAGCACGCCGGCCAGGAACCCCGGCTCGCCGGCGGCCTGGCGGATGGAATGTGCCTCGATGCCGGTGATCGCCAGGAAACGGGGCAGAAGTTCCGGATCGGCGGCGACGAAGCCCAATGCCTTCACGGCAATGGTTTCCGCTTCCTCGCGCATTGACGCTGCGTTTGCCATCACTACTTTCTTGCGCGGTGAATGAGTCTGTTTTTGGCTGTAATCGCAAGCGTCGCCTGCGGCAAGCCATCTAGCTCTGGAATGCGGAGTTCGCGGTGAAATCCGAAGCTTTTCCGGTAGCCGGTTTCCGTTTCGTCAATTATCTGGCGGTAGAGTGGAGCAGGGTTTGGTGCGTACCGGCGAGGGCGCATGACGGCAACCTTCGAGCGGAAGGCAGGCCGGGACGGGAATTTGATGCCTAAGAAGGTCATGATCGTCGAGGACAATGAGCTCAACATGAAGCTCTTTCGGGACCTCATCGAAGCGAGCGGTTACGAGACGGTACGCACGCGCAACGGCCTGGAAGCGCTGGATCTGGCGAGACTGCACAAGCCGGACCTTATTTTGATGGACATCCAGTTGCCCGAAGTGTCGGGGCTGGAGGTGACCAAATGGCTGAAGGAAGACGACGACCTCCATGTCATACCGGTCATTGCCGTCACTGCATTCGCGATGATGGGCGATGAGGAGCGTATCCGCCAGGGTGGCTGCGAAGCTTATATTTCCAAGCCGATCTCGGTGCCGCGTTTCATCGAAACCATCAAATCCTACCTGGGCGACGCCTGATGCGCCCTTCCAGCCGAGCCGGAGCTTTATGAGATGACTGCACGGATCCTCGTCGTCGACGACATCCCTGCCAATGTGAGGCTGCTCGAGGTCCGGCTGCTTGCCGAATATTTCGAGGTGGTGACCGCCACGAACGGGCTGGACGCGATCGAGACCTGCGAAAACGGCAAGGTCGATGTTGTGCTGCTCGACGTGATGATGCCTGACATGGACGGGTTCGAGGTCTGCCGGCGGCTGAAGAGCGACCCGGCGACGTCGCACATCCCCGTCGTCATGATCACCGCGCTCGACCAGGTTTCGGACCGGGTGCGCGGCCTCGAGGCCGGTGCCGACGATTTTCTGACCAAGCCGGCCAACGATCTGCAGCTGATGACGCGCGTCAAAAGCCTGGTCAGGCTGAAGACGTTGACCGACGAGCTGCGCTTGCGCGCCTCGACCACGCGCAATATCGGCATCGAGGAGCTGTTGAGCCGCAACTTCGCGTCCGCAGACACCACGCCGAAGGTTCTGCTCATCGACGAGCGCAAATCCTCCTTCGAGCGCGTCCAGAAAATGCTGCGCGGCACCGCCGACCTCGACATCGCCACCGATCCGCATGCCGGCTTCTTCCAGGCCGCCGAGACGCCCTATGAATGCGTGATGATCTCGACGGCCTTTGCCGATTTCGATCCGCTCAGGCTCTGCTCGCAACTGCGTTCGCTCGATCGCACCCGTTTCGTGCCGATCATCCTTCTGGCGCAGGAGGGTGAGGAGGGGCGCATCATCCGCGGCCTCGAACTCGGCATCAACGACTATCTGATGCGGCCGATCGACCAGCAGGAGCTGACGGCTCGGCTACGCACGCAGGTGCGCCGCAAGCGCTACAACGACCAGCTGCGTGCCAGCGTCACCCAGACCATCGAGATGGCGGTGACCGACGCGCTGACTGGGCTGCACAATCGCCGATACCTCGACAGCCACCTGCAGACGTTGTTCGACCGTGCCGTAGCGCGGCGACGGCCGCTGTCGATGATGATCACCGATCTCGACCGCTTCAAGACGATCAACGATGCACATGGCCATGACGGCGGCGACGAGGTGCTGCGCGAATTTGCGCGGCGGCTGCGCAAGAATGTGCGCGGCATCGATCTCGCCTGCCGTTTCGGTGGCGAGGAGTTCGTCGTGGTGATGCCGGACACGGACGGCGCCGTCGCCGAAAAAGTCGCGGAGCGCATTCGCGCCGAAATCGCTCTTATGCCGTTTGCAGTCGGTCACGACGGCAAGACGATCGAGGTTACCGTCAGCGTCGGCGTGTCGTCGGTGCTGAAGGGCGTGGACACGGTTGCCGGGCTGATGAAGCGCGCCGATCTCGCGCTCTACGAAGCCAAGAGCGCCGGCCGCAACCGCGTCGTCGCCAAGGCGGCGTAAGGCCAATTCTCCATTCAGTGCGACAGGGTTACGAATTTACCTTAACGCAAGCGATTCGCCGGGCTTGGTTAAGAAATTGTTGATTTTCACAGGCTGTTGCGCAAATGTGCAGATCAATGACGGAACCGGCGCGAGGTAGATAGCCGGATCGATCCGAAGAATACCCCATGATTCAGGTCCGCCGCATCTCCTGGGTCCGTGGGGTCGGCCGGCCGGCGCTGGCACATAGTGGCCTCCTCGTACCGCTGCCAAACGCCGACCGGCCCCCAAAACGCATCAAGACTCTGCGACAAGCATTGGACATTTTGGACTTTTTCGAGCCTTGAAAACCAAAACGCCGCCCATAGGGGCGGCGTTTTGGCTTTAAAGCAGGAAACCAGATTACTTGATCTTGGTTTCCTTGAACTCGACGTGCTTCTTGGCAACCGGATCGTATTTGCGGAACGACAGCTTGTCCGTCTTGGTGCGGCTGTTCTTGCTAGTCACGTAGAAGAAACCGGTGTCGGCGGTCGACAGAAGCTTGATCTTGATGTTTGCGGCTTTGGCCATTGTGTTCGTCCGTTATGTTCGTGGAGTTTTGGCCGCTGGAGCACGGGGAAACACCCGGACGCGGGAAACTTGGCGCGACACATAAAGAACGCGCCCGGAAAGTCAACCCCGTGAGGCTTCGGTGCAGTCGCTTGTGCAAGCCGTGGTCAATATCAGAGCCAGCCGGCAGCCGAGCATGTTCCTAACTATGCGTCTTCCCTAACCGGCGGAGCGGCCTTCTTCAAGTCTCCCGTGGTGTTCCACCAGCGGTTCGGGTTGGAGCGGTCGTCCAAGCCCTTGGAGCGGCTGGCGAGGATCGGCTGAATGCGGATCACCGGCTCCTGATAGCTGTGGGCCTGGAATATCGCTTCGACAATGCGGGCGGCCAACGCCTGATCGTCGGGCAGTTCGAACGACACCTCCACCGTGCCATGCCGTCTGCGCAATTCCGTCTCGGCGCCTGCAGCTACGCCTTCGAGTGGCCGGTAGCGCTCGATGCCGTGCGCCGACTGGTAGGCATTGCTGTTGTACTTGCCCATGGTCAGCGGAGCGATCGCGACCACAGCTTCCATGATGCGGTCGACATCGGAGGCCGGCGCTTGAAAGGTCACAAGCAGCAGCAATTCCATCCGCACCGATTTCGTTTCAAACCCGGAGTCGATCATGGCGGCATCCTCAAATTCGTGGCGTGTTGCTGACAATCTACCCAGGTGCTGCTGACACGGTCATGTCAGCAGCCTTGCGCCACATGAGGCATCGATCGGGTCTTTCTACAGGATTTTTCGGGCGAGCCTGGCGCCGACCAGCGCGATATAGAAGGCGAAGAACACGCCGAGCGCCCAGCCGAAGCCGGAGGGTCCGAAAAGGTCCATGCCGATGCCGATCGCCTGCGGGCCGAGCACCATGCCGACACCATAGCAGAGCACGAAGGCAGCGTTGGCCGAGGCCAGGTCGTGACCGGAAAGCTGCGAGCCGAGATGGGCCAGGCCGATCGTGTACATGGCTGCGACCACGCCGCCCCAGACGAACAGAAGCGCCGCCATCAGATGCCAGTCCTGCGCGAAGTGCGGCATGAAGATAGTGCCGGCAAGCCCGATGGTTGCACACACCAGAAGCAGATAACGGCGGTCGCTGACACGGTCGCTGATCATGCCGAGCGGGATTTGCAACAGCACGTTGCCGAGGCCGATCATGGTGAGCAGGAGGGCGGCATCGGCCTCGGAATAGCCGATGCGGTTGCCATAAACGGGGAACAGCGCAAAGCCGCCGGTCTCGACCGCGCCGAACACCAGCACCGCGGCGGTCGCCGTCGGCACCAACCAGATGTAGCGCAGGAAGTTGCTGGTTTCGCCGTTGGAGACGATGGTCGGGCTCTCGTTGCGTGCTGCCAGGACTGGGATGGCGGCCAGCGTCACCAGCGCCATGATCACGCCGAAGGGCAGGAAGCCGCTGCTGCCGAGCTGGGCGAACAGCCACGGCCCGGCGGCAAAGCCGAGCGACAGCACGGTGGCGTAGATGCCGAGGACGAGACCGCGCCGGTGTGGCGGCGCCGATGTGCTGATCCAGAATTCCGACAGGATGAACAGCACCGTCAGCGCGATGTGCAGCAGGACGCGCAGCGGAAACCACATCCAGAAGTCCGGCGCGAAATGGAAGCCGACAAAGGCCAGCACTCCCGTTGCGATCATGGCGAGCATCGTCCAGGCGACGCCGAACCGCATGGCGAGCGGGGTGGCGAGCGGTGCGCCGACGATCGAGGCGAGGCCGGCGACAGCGGTGTTGAAGCCGATCATCGACGCCGAATGGCCGCGCGTTTCGAGAATTACGCTGAGCAGCGGCATGCCGAGGCCGATGGCGATGCCGACGACACTGATCGACGAGATCGCCGCGATCATCGGCAGCCAATGTACGCGTTCCTCGACCTCTTGCTGGGTATCGACCGTCATGGGATGTGAATGCTCTATGCTCTACAGAATTTCGCGAACGAAGCGATTGCGGACAAGCCGGTAGAACGGCACGGAACCACCGGGACGCAGCAGCGGATCATCGACGAGCCGCTTTTCCAGCTCCTCGAGGATGGCCCTGGTGATGTCGGGAATATCAGCTTCTCTGGCCTTGGCGAGCGGCAGCCAGACCAGTTCCTCCAGCTCGTTGGTCGGACCGCCGTCCGGCAACTCCACGGCGACATCATCGCGCCAGGCGCTGAAGAAGCGCGTATCGAAGCGCCGCACCCGGTTTGGCGGCGTGATGGCGCGCGCGATGAAGCGCAGCGCTTCCAGCGAGGGTCTTACGCCGTGCTCGGCAAAACCCTGCCAATCGCGCCTGGTCGTGGCGAAGGCGCCCTTTTGGCCGATCAGCAGGCCGGCTTCTTCATAGGTCTCGCGAATCGCCGACAGGGCGATGGCACGGGCGCGGGCCGGGCTGGTGCGGCCGACGCCGGCGGTCAGCCTCGCCTGTTCCTCATGGTGCAACGCTGTGGCAACGGGAATTCGGCTGTCGGCCGGATCGGTACGACCACCGGGAAAGACGAATTTCCCCGGCATGAAGGCGTGACGGGCGTGGCGCCGGCCCATCAGCACCAGGAACTCGTCGCCCTTGCGGTCGAGCAGGATCAGCGTCGCGGCGTCGCGCGGGCGTATAGGCTTGGCGTCGAGCGCGATCCGCTGAACCTTGTCGACTTCCGCCTTGGTCATAACGTCCATGCGCACGACCTAGCGGAATCTTCTCCGATGCGAAAGTGGCGTCCAGCCATGCCGATTTGCGCCAGCCTCGGTTTCAAGCCTCGGGATGCGACTCGATCAGATCTTCTTCCCCACCGAAGCCGTGCATATAGAACGCCCATTGCAGGCCGATGACGGCGCCCTTGACCGGCTGCAGCAAGACGATCGCCATGAGGATGGTCAGCGGCACCCAGATGGCGATGTGCTGCCAGGTGGACAAAGTGGAGGTCGCTTCGACACCCATGAACGCGCCGAGCACGATGTGGCCGACGATAACAACCACCAGATAGGCCGGCAGGTCGTCGGCGCGGTGGTGATGGAGCTCCTCGCCGCAATGATCGCATTTATCGACGGTCTTGACGAAAGCGCGAAACAGCTTTCCCTCGCCGCAATGCGGGCAGCGGCCAAGCGCGCCACGCTTCATCGCCGTCCACAGCGGGCGGGCGATGCGGCCCGAATGATGTTCGCCGCCAAAAACCTGTTGGTTCATGTTCAAATCGCTTGGCATTATCGTCTCCTGCCGCGCGAGCCTGGACGCGATTGCGACGCGCGGGCGCGGCCTTTGGCCTTGTGAAACGACCGTTTGGAGCCGGGCAGCGGCTTTGGGTCGGTCAGCATCTCGAAACGCATCGCGCCGGCCATAGGCGCCACCTCGATCAGGCGAACCTCGACGCGGTCGGCAAGCTGATAGCCCTTGCCGGTGCGCTCTCCGAAAAGCGATCGGGCAGTTTCGTCGTATATATAGTAATCGCCGTCCAGGCTTGACACCGGGATGAAACCATCTGCGCCATACTGCGGCAATTGGACAAATAGTCCCGATTTGGTGACGCCCGAAATGCGTGCATCGAAACGATCGTCGACACGTTCGGCCAGATAGGCGGCGATCAGCCGGTCGACCGTCTCGCGCTCGGCGGCCATGGCGCGGCGCTCAGTGGCCGAGATCAGTGCTGAAACCTCTTCCAACCGCTCCGCCTCATCTTGCGTCAGTCCGCCCGCACCAAAGCCGAGGGCGGCAATCAGCCCGCGATGCACGATCAGGTCCGCATATCTACGGATCGGCGAGGTGAAATGCGCATAGCGTTTCAGGTTGAGGCCGAAATGGCCGATGTTGCTGGGCGAATATTCGGCCTGCATCTGGGTGCGCAGCACCACCTCGTTGACCAGACCCTCATGGTTGGCGCCGCGGACGCGATCCAGAATCCCGTTGAACTGGTTGGGCCGCATCTGTGCCCCGCGTGCCAGCGACAGGCCAAGCGTCTGCAGGAATTCGCGCAGCGATTCCTGCTTGGCGAGCGAAGGCGCGTCATGGATGCGGTAGACCAGCGCCTGCCGTTTCGCCTCCAGCGTCTCGGCCGCCGCGACATTGGCCTGGATCATGAATTCTTCGATCAGCTTGTGTGCGTCGAGCCGCTCCGGCACGACGACCCGGTCGACGGTGCCGTCCTCCTTGAGCAGGATTTTCCGCTCAGGCAGTTCAAGCTCGAGCGGCTGGCGCGTCTCACGGCCGCGCTTGACGACGGCGTAGGCATCCCACAGCGGCTTCAGCACCGTGTCGAGGATCGGGCCGGTCTTGTCGTCCGGCGCGCCGTCGATCGCGGCTTGCGCTTGCGGATAGGCGAGTTTCGCCGCCGATTTCATCATGATGCGGTGAAATGAATGCCTGAGCTTGCGGCCATCGGCCGAGAAGGTCATGCGGACCGCCAGCGCCGGGCGGTCTTGGCCGTCGCGCAGCGAACAAAGGTCGTTGGAGATGCGCTCCGGCAGCATCGGCACGACGCGATCCGGGAAATAGACCGAATTGCCGCGCTTCAGCGCCTCGCGATCGAGCGCGGTGCCATAGCGCACATAAGCGGCGACATCGGCAATCGCTACGGTAACCACCACGCCGCCGGGATTCTTTTCGTCCGGATCCGATATGGCGAACACCGCATCGTCATGGTCCTTGGCGTCGGCCGGATCGATGGTGACCAGCGGCAGCTTGCGCCAGTCCTCGCGGCCGGCCAGCGTCGCCGGTTTGACCGCCTCTGCCTCGGCAATGACGTCTGCCGGGAAAATATGTGGAATGTCATGCGCGTGGATGGCGATCATCGAGACCGCCTTTTCGTTGGTCAGCGAACCGAGCACCGTCAGCACCTTGGCTTTGGGCAGTCCATAGCGGGAGGCCCGCGCCGGCTCGACCTCGACCAGATCGCCGTTCTTGGCGCCGTTCTGGAATTCCTTGTCGACGACCAGCTCCGGCTGACGTCTTTCGACA
Organism: Mesorhizobium sp. M5C.F.Ca.IN.020.29.1.1; assembly: GCF_003997375.1. NCBI lineage: Bacteria > Pseudomonadati > Pseudomonadota > Alphaproteobacteria > Hyphomicrobiales > Phyllobacteriaceae > Mesorhizobium > Mesorhizobium sp. M5C.F.Ca.IN.020.29.1.1. The sequence continues at coordinate 8,019 of NZ_RZSW01000243.1, forward strand.
GGCTCGATGCGGAAGGTGCCGTCCTGCAGAACGCGAAAAACGCCGAGAACGGCATCGGTGCGCTTCTCGAAGATCTTCATCACCCGCCCGGTGTAGGCGGGGCCCGTCGCGTCATCGGTTGGAAAGGTCTTGGCCAGCACGCGGTCGCCGATGCCCGGTGTCGGGCCGCCGCCGCGCGACACGCGGATCGCTATGACAGGAGGCTCGCCGTTGCCCACGGCTTCGGTTGGGTGCGCCAGCAGCACGCCGTCGGCGTCTCGGCCAAATATGTCGAGCACGGCGACATGGGCGACGGCGCCGACGCGGGCCAGCCGCTTGCGTTCCTTGGTCAGCAGGCCCTCATCCTGCAGGTCGCGCAAAATGTCTTTCAGCCAGATACGGTCCTCGCCGCGCAGCGCAAACGCCTTGGCGATGTCGCGTTTTCCTGAGCGATCCGGATTTTCGGCAATGTAGCGCAGGATCTCGTCGCGGGACGGCCGGTAGTTATCCCTAACCTTGGCTCTCGTGTCGGCGGTGCGCAGATCGCCATGACTTCTTCCGGATACCCTGCGCGCCACGATGCCCTATCCCTTTTTGTTGGCCACTTTCTTGGCCGCTGGTTTTTGGGCCGCTGGTTTTTGGGCCGCCGGTTTTTTGGCCGCCGCAGGCTTTTTGGCAGGTGCGGCCGCTTTGCGGAAGGGCTTTCTGCCGCCATTGCCGCCCTTGGCTTCCTTCTCGGCAATCAGCGCCAACGCGTCCTCGATCGTCACCGACTGCGGGTCCTTGCCCTTCGGCAGCGTCGCGTTGACCTTGCCGAAATTAACATAAGGCCCGTATTTGCCGTCACGCAC
>NZ_RZSW01000244.1:0-8814 GCF_003997375.1 Mesorhizobium sp. M5C.F.Ca.IN.020.29.1.1
CAGGGCGAGGGCTGGTTCAAGCGCGCACCCGCCGCATTGTTCTACCGTCTGCTGCGCAAGATGGTAGACGTCGAGATGGCGCTCGATTCCGGGGATTTTCGACTTATGAGCCGCCGCGCGCTTGATCATCTCAATGCGATGCCCGAGCGTTACCGCTTCATTCGCGGCATGGTGAGCTGGATCGGCCTGAAGCAGGTGGCTTTTGCCTATGAGCGGCACCAGCGCTTCGCAGGCACCACGCATTACCCATTGAAGAAGATGGTGCTTCTGGCAATGGATGCGATGACGAGCTTCTCCATCGTGCCCTTGCGGTTCGCCTCGCATCTCGGCTTGATCTTCGGTTTTCTCGGGCTTGCTGCGCTCGGCTACACGCTCTCCTCATGGTTTGCCGGCAGCGTGTTGCCCGGCTGGACCAGCCTGGCGGCAATCGTCCTGATCCTCGGCAGCGTTCAGCTTCTTGTCCTTGGGATTTTCGGGGAATATCTCGGGCGCATGTATATGGAGACCAAGCGGCGGCCGCTTTACCTCATAAACGAGATTGCTGCCCATGATCCTGCCGCCGGGAAACTGCCCGTACATCGTCTTCAGGAAATGGCCCATGAACTGGCGAAGGGAGCCGCGCGTGCTTCAGGCCGAGTTTGATCAGTTCGCGCTGGAATATCAGCAGCAGCATGCCGCAAGTATCCGGCTGAGCGGCGAAACCCCGGATTTCTTCGCGCAGTACAAGATCGACGACGTCGCCGCAAGGCTGGCTCACTCCAACGTGAAGCCGCGGCGGATACTCGACTTCGGCGCGGGCGTCGGCAATTCGCTGGGGCCCATGCGCGCCGCATTTCCCGACAGCGAAATCACCTTGCTCGATCCCTCCTCGCAGTCGCTCGACATCGCCCGCAAGCGCTTTCCCGGCCAAGCCGATTTCAGGCACTTCGACGGCGAAACGATCCCTTATGACGACGCAAGTTTCGATCTTGCCTTCGCCGCATGCGTGTTCCATCACATCCCTGAAGACCTCCATGTCGGCCTGATCAAGGAGATCGAGAGAGTGCTGACCGGTGGTGGCAGCTTCTTTTTGTTCGAGCACAATCCCTGGAATCCGCTGACGACACACGCGGTGCGAAACTGTGCTTTCGACGAGAACGCAATTCTGATCAACAGCCGCAATTTGCGCAAGCGAATGGCTGCGGCCGGCTTCTCCAAATCCGATGTCGTCTACCGGATCTTTTTCCCACGCGTGCTCGCAAAATTGCGCCCCTTGGAGCGCTTCCTGACCAGGATGCCTGTGGGAGCCCAATATTTCGTGCATGCGGTCAAGCCTGCCGTTTGAGCGGACGCCCTGCCCTCGGATGAGCGACAAGCTGAAACCCCCAATCGATCTGCCACAGGGCGGCTTGGAGTTATGATATGAACGGGATTCAGGCGACCGTAGCGACCGTTGCGACCGCGCCGTCGGTCAACGGCGCGCAGCGGGCCAGGGCGATGTTCTGCCTGCTCGTCGCACCGCTCGTGGCATTCGCGCTTTCCGCCCACGCCCAAGCCATCCTGCAGGATCCCGACTGTTGGTGGCAGGTCAAGGTGGGGCTCGATCTGCTGGCAAATCGTACGTTCCCGCTTGTCGACAGCTATTCTCATACTTTCGCCGGCCAGCCGTGGATCGCCAAGGAATGGCTTGGACAGGTTCTCCTCGCACTCGCCTACACGACAGGCGGCTGGAACGGCGTGGTGCTGCTGATCATCTCAACCATCGCCCTGACAGCCGCGCTTCTGTCATGGTGTCTCAGCACCTGGTTGAGACCGACGGCGGCAGTGGGACTGGCCTTGTTTGCGGCGGCCTTGATCTCCCCGATCTTCACCGCGCGTCCACACATCTTCACCTTGCCCATCATCGTGATCTGGACCGCAATGCTTTTCCGCGCAGCGCGCTATGAGCAGAGACCGCCTCTGTGGCTACTTGCCCTGCTTGTCCTGTGGGCCAATCTCCACGCGACCTTTACCATCGGCTTCGTCATTGCGGCTTTCGCCGGCCTCGATGTTCTTGTGCGAACCCGCCTGTCCAACCCCGTCCTCCTTGGCAAATGGGTTGCCTTCGGACTGCTTTGCCCGGTGGTCAGCTTGATCAATCCCTACGGCATCAAGGCCATCCTTGCCACTTTCACGGTAGCCTATGGCAATGAAGCGGTTCCCTTGATTATCGAGTGGAAACCGTTCGACGCCTCGGATCAACCGTTCCAGGAAGTGGGTATCCTACTGTTCGTTTTCGCGCTGCTTGTGTCGAGACTTCGCGTCGGCTGGGCGAAAGCGCTGTTCATCGTCTTTGCCTTGCATATCTATCTCACCCATCTCCGCTTCATGTACCTGTTCTTTTTGCTGGTCCCGATCGTGCTTGCGGCCGAGATTGCCGAGCAATATCCCGCGCTTTCCCTGGCGAAATGGGTGTCCGACAGACGCGACGGGCTGGAACGGTTTTTCGCCGAGCGATTTTACCGGATCTGCGGCGTGGCAGGCGTTTTGCTGGTGGGGGCAACCGCAATGCTCACGAGCGCCTATCAGGTCGAGCCGAGCCAGAAGACTTCGGCCAAGGAAGCGCTCGCATTCGTCGAAAATAATCATTTGTCAGGCAATGTCCTGAATTCCTACAACTTCGGCGGCAGCTTGATCTTCCATGGGATCAAAACATTCATCGACGGCCGGACAGATCAGCTCTTTCTCAACGGCTTTATGAAGACAGATGCCGAGACAGGACGCAGCGGTGGAAAGCCTGTCCTCGAAGCCCAGCTAAAGAAGCATGCGATAGACTGGGCCTTGCTGACGCCGGACGACAGCCGCATTCCATTCTTCGATGAACTGGGCTGGAAGCGCGCGTATGCCGACGACTATGCCGTGATCTATACGCGCGATCGCTGATTTTCGGCAGCTTCGCGCCGGCGCACGACTTGTCTTTAAATGCCGTGCGCTGAGATCACGACAGCGAAATCCCTATAGAATTTTTATTTCTTTCCTCTTCGCCACGTCTCGAACCTTTATGGTGTTTCGAGCCATATTCTACCTGAAACACATCTCGGTCACTCTGCCGTTGTGGCGGGGTGCTTCCGTATGATTTCGGACCCGCCGTCTGCAGGTGAAGCGAGAATAAAGCGAAAAATTAGGAACACGCGCGATGGACATCATCGTTCTCGGAACAGGGTTTTTGTTTTTTACCCTGTTCTTCGCCTTCATCAAAGCCTGCGACAATCTTTAGGCGGAAGGATCGCAACATGCTTGTCGACTATATCCTGGGTGGCGCCGTGACCTTGTTCCTTCTCGCCTACCTAACATACGCCCTCGTTCGCCCAGAACGTTTCTAACGGCAACTGGCGAAGGCACGGAAAGCTACACCTATGACTTTCAACGGATGGCTACAGATCCTCGTCTATTGCGGGATCGTTTTTTTGCTCGTGAAGCCGCTCGGCGGCTACATGTATCGCGTTTTCAGCGGCGACCGCACATTCCTCTCGCCGATTTTGGGTCCTGTCGAGCGACGCCTTTATCGCATCTCGGGAACCAGCGAGCGTGAGGAGCAGCACTGGACCACCTATGCGGCGGCCCTGCTGTTCTTCAACCTGGCCGGTTTCCTGGTGCTCTACGTCCTGCAGCGGCTGCAAGGCAGCCTGCCTTACAATCCGGCCGGAATGACCGCCGTCGAACCCGGGCTCGCCTTCAACACCGCCGCCAGTTTCATGACCAACACCAACTGGCAGAACTACGGCGGCGAAAGCACGATGTCCTATCTGGTGCAGATGGCCGGCCTCACCGTGCAGAACTTCCTGTCCGCGGCGACCGGCATCGCCATCGCAATCGCGCTGATCCGCGGCTTCACCAAGGCCCCCGGCAAATCGATCGGCAATTTCTGGGTCGATATGACCCGGTGCACCCTTTACCTGCTATTGCCGCTCTGCATCGTGCTGACGCTTGTCTATGTCTATCTCGGCATACCGCAGACGCTCAGCGCCTATCTCGACGCCACAACATTGGAGGGCGCGCGGCAAACGATCGCGGTCGGGCCAGCCGCCTCGCAGATCGCCATCAAGATGCTCGGCACCAATGGTGGCGGCTTCTTTAACGCCAATGCCGCGCATCCTTTCGAAAATCCCGACGCGATCTCGAACCTGATCCAGATGGTTTCGATCTTCGCGATCGGTGCGGCGCTGACCAACGTCTTCGGCCGCATGAACGGCAACCAGCGCCAGGGTTGGGCGATCTTGACCGCGATGGGCCTCCTGTTCATCGCTGGCGTCGCCGTCTGCTACTGGGCTGAGGCGTCAGGCAATCCGCTGGTTCAAGCGCTGGGCATCGACGGCGGCAACATGGAAGGCAAGGAAACGCGCTTCGGCATCGCTTTGTCGGCCCTGTTTGCGGTCATCACCACGGCCGCGTCCTGCGGCGCGGTCAACGCGATGCATGACAGCTTCACCGCGCTTGGCGGCATGATCCCGATCATCAACATGCAGCTCGGCGAGGTCATTGTCGGCGGTGTCGGCGCCGGCCTCTACGGCATCCTGATGTACATCGTGATCGCCGTGTTCGTCGCCGGACTGATGGTCGGACGCACGCCCGAATATCTCGGCAAGAAGATCGAGGCCAAGGAGATCAAGATGGCAATGCTGGCCATTCTCTGCCTGCCGCTGGCGATGCTGATCTTCACCGCCATCGCGGTGGTGCTGCCGACAGGCGTCGCTTCGATGGCCAATGCCGGCCCGCACGGCTTCTCCGAGGTTCTCTATGCCTACACCTCGGCTGCTGCCAACAACGGCTCGGCCTTTGGCGGCCTGACCGGCAACACGACCTGGTACAATGTCACGCTCGGAATCGGCATGCTGATGGGCCGCTTCCTGGTCATCATCCCGGCTCTGGCGATCGCCGGTTCGCTGGTCGCCAAGAAAACGGTGCCCGCCTCCGCCGGCACCCTCCTGACCGACGGGCCGCTGTTCGTCGGGCTGCTGGTTGGCGTCATTCTGATCGTCGGCGGCCTCACCTTCTTCCCGGCGCTGGCAGTCGGACCGATCGTCGAGCACCTGGCTGGCATCCACGGGCAGACATTCTGAAATGGCCCCACTTTGGATCAATGTCATGGCCTGGTTCGAAACCATACGCCGCAAGATTCGATATCGAGCCGATCAGAAGGGGGCAACCCCGCCTCCTTTCCCGACCATGTCTACGTTCTTCGGCATCGCGGCCGTCATGATCGTGATCTGGCTGCTGGCCTCCGGGCTTCCGCATCTTCGTTCGGCATACGATCGATCGGCGCTATTCAACAACATCGATGCTGGAGCCACTAAATGAGCCAGTCCAAATCCGCTGTTATCATGGATGCCCGCGTCCTGCTGCCTGCCATCGACGGGGCTTTCAGGAAACTGAACCCGCGCACCTTGATGCGCAATCCGGTGATGTTCGTCGTCGCTGTAGTCTCGGCGCTCACGTCAGTCCTGTTCGTCAAGGATCTTGTCACTGGTGGCGGCAATCTCGGCTTCTCGCTGCAGATCATCATCTGGCTGTGGTTCACCGTGCTTTTCGCCAACTTCGCCGAAGCGGTCGCCGAAGGCCGAGGCAAGGCGCAGGCCGATTCGCTGCGCAAGGCGCGCACCGAGACCCAGGCCAAGCTGTTGAGCGGCGACGACCGCACCAAGTTCAAGCTGGTGCCCGGCACCAGCTTGAAGGTCGGCGATGTGGTGCTCGTCGAGGCTGGCGACATCATTCCGTCGGACGGCGAGGTGATCGAAGGCGTCGCTTCGGTCAACGAGGCGGCAATCACCGGCGAATCCGCTCCGGTGATCCGTGAATCCGGCGGCGACCGTTCGGCGGTCACCGGCGGCACGCAGGTTCTGTCCGACTGGATCCGCGTGCGCATCACCGCGGCCTCCGGCCATACGTTCCTCGACCGCATGATCTCGCTGGTCGAAGGCGCCGAGCGCCAGAAGACGCCCAACGAGATCGCGCTCAACATCCTGCTCGTCGGCATGACGCTGATCTTCGTGCTGGCGACGGCGACGATCCCGAGTTTCGCCTCCTATTCGGGCGGCTACATTTCGGTCACCGTCCTGGTCGCCCTGTTCGTCACGTTGATCCCGACGACGATCGGGGCGCTGCTTTCGGCCATCGGCATCGCCGGCATGGATCGCCTGGTGCGATTCAACGTGCTGGCGATGTCGGGCCGCGCCGTCGAGGCGGCTGGCGACGTCGACACGCTGCTGCTCGACAAGACCGGCACGATCACGCTCGGCAACCGCCAGGCGACGGCATTCCGCCCGGTCAAGGGCGTCACCGAGCAGGAGCTGGCCGACGCTGCACAGTTGGCCTCGCTTGCCGATGAAACGCCGGAAGGCCGCTCGATCGTCGTGCTGGCGAAGGAGAAATACGCCATCCGTGCCCGCGACATGGCAACACTGCATGCCGCTTTCGTGCCCTTCGCCGCGCAAACCCGCATGAGCGGCGTCGACATCGATGGCTCGTCGGTTCGCAAGGGCGCGGTCGATTCAGTGCGCGCCCACGTCAATCGGTCGACCGTCGCCACGCATGGTACGCGCCCCAGCAGCGACACCGTCCGCGACCTTCAGGCGATCGCCGACGACATCGCCAAATCCGGCGGCACGCCGCTGGCGGTCGAGCGCGACGGACGCCTTCTCGGCGTCGTCCATCTCAAGGACATCGTCAAAGGCGGCATCAGGGAACGCTTCGCCGAACTGCGCAAGATAGGGATCCGCACGGTGATGATCACCGGCGACAATCCCATGACGGCGGCGGCGATCGCGGCGGAGGCCGGCGTCGACGATTTCCTTGCCCAGGCGACCCCCGAGGACAAGCTGAAGCTCATCCGCGACGAACAGGCCAAAGGCAAGCTCGTCGCCATGTGCGGCGACGGCACCAATGATGCGCCCGCCCTTGCGCAGGCCGATGTCGGCGTTGCCATGAACACCGGCACGGTCGCCGCACGCGAAGCCGGCAATATGGTCGACCTCGACAGCGATCCGACCAAGCTGATCGAGATCGTAGAAATCGGCAAGGCGCTGCTGATGACGCGCGGATCGCTGACGACCTTTTCCATCGCCAACGACGTCGCCAAGTATTTTGCCATCATCCCGGCCATATTCGCCGTCTTCTACATCGCGCCGGGGCAAACCGCCGGTCCGTTGCAGGCGCTTAACATCATGCATCTCGCAACGCCGCAGAGCGCCATTCTCTCGGCCATCATCTTCAACGCACTGATCATCATCGCGCTGATCCCGCTGTCGCTGAGAGGCGTCAAATATCGCGCGATTGGCGCGGGCGCGCTGCTCAGCCGCAACCTTCTTGTCTACGGCCTCGGCGGCATCATTATCCCCTTCGTCGGCATCAAGGCGATCGATATGGCCATCACCGCGCTTGGCCTCGCATAAGGAATTAAGTCCATGCTCAAGCAAATCAGACCCGCGATCACCATGATCGTTTTCTTCACCATCCTTACCGGCCTGATCTATCCGATCGGCATGACCGGCATCGCCCAAGCCCTGTTCCCGCGCCAGGCCAACGGCAGCCTGATTGAGAAGGACGGCAAGATCGTCGGCTCCGAACTGATCGGCCAGGCCTTTGCTAGCGAGCGCTATTTCCGTGGCCGCCCGTCGGCAGCCGGCGACGGCTACAACGCCGCCGCTTCGAGCGGTTCGAATCTCGGGCCGACCAACCCCAAGCTGATCGACCGCATCAAGAGCGATGCCGACAGGCTGAACGTGGAAAATCCGGACCAGCCGGTGCCGGTGGATCTGGTCACGACTTCAGGCAGCGGCCTCGATCCGCATATCAGCCCCGAAGCCGCCTATTTCCAGGTCGCCAGGGTGGCCAGGGCCAGGGACGTCGATGAAGCCAGGGTCAAGTCCCTTGTCGACAGCCATATTGAGGACCGCGAGCTCGGCTTCATGGGAGAGCCGGTGGTCAATGTGCTGGCGCTCAATCTGGCGCTGGACGAGGCCACAAAGCAATGAATGGTGGGCCGGGGATCGACACCATCCCCGGCGCCATTCATGATCGATTATGATGCCGGACGACAGCCGCAACGAAACCAGACCCTCACCTGACGCGCTGCTTGACCATGCGGAGCGGGAGGCGCGCGGTCGTCTGCGGATATTCCTGGGCGCAGCACCCGGTGTCGGCAAGACTTATGAAATGCTGATGTCGGGCCGTGCAAGATTGGCCGACGGGGTGGACGTGGTGATCGGCGTCGTCGAGACGCACGGGCGGAAAGAAACCCAGGTGTTGGTCGACGGCTATGAGGTGCTTCCCCGTCGCCAGGTCGGCTACAAGGGGCGCATCCTCGAGGAAATGGATCTCGACGCCATCCTTGCCCGGCGTCCAGCGCTGGTCCTCGTCGACGAGCTCGCCCATACCAACGCGCCGGGCAGCCGCCATCCCAAGCGCTATCTCGACGTTCAGGAAATCCTAACGCACAGTATCGACGTCTACACGACGCTCAACATCCAGCATGTCGAAAGCCTGAACGATGTCGTGGCGCAGATCACGCGCGTCAGAGTGCGCGAGACGGTTCCAGACTCCGTCATCGACCAAGCCGACGACATCGAGATCATCGATCTCACTCCCGACGACCTGATCAAGCGGCTCGAGGAGGGCAAGGTTTATATCCCCAGCACCGCCCAGCGCGCCATCGAGAACTATTTCTCGCCGGGCAATTTGACGGCGCTCAGGGAACTGGCGCTCCGCCGCACCGCCCAGCGCGTCGACGAGCAGTTGCTGACCCACATGCAGGCCCACGCCATACCCGGACCCTGGGCGGCGGGGGAAAGGGTTCTCGTC
>NZ_RZSW01000245.1:0-8750 GCF_003997375.1 Mesorhizobium sp. M5C.F.Ca.IN.020.29.1.1
TTTCCGAGCACATCTTCAACCATCTCAACCGGATGGGCATTCCGACTCACTTCATCCGCCGGCTCAACATGCGCGAGCAGCTGATCAAGGAAGTCGAGATCATCCCGCTCGAAGTGGTGGTGCGCAATGTCGCCGCCGGTTCGCTGGCCAAGCGTCTTGGCATCGAGGAAGGCACCGTGCTGCCGCGCTCGATCATCGAATTCTATTACAAGGCCGACGCGCTCGACGACCCGATGGTGTCTGAAGAGCACATCACCGCTTTCGGCTGGGCGAGCCCGCAGGAGATCGACGACGTGATGGCGCTGGCCATCCGTGTCAACGATTTTCTCTCCGGATTGTTCATGGGCGTCGGCATCCAGCTCGTCGACTTCAAGATCGAGTGCGGCCGCCTGTTCGAGGGCGACATGATGCGCATCGTCGTTGCCGACGAGATCTCGCCGGACTCCTGCCGTCTCTGGGACGTGGCGACCCAGGACAAGCTCGACAAGGACCGTTTCCGCCGCGACATGGGCGGGCTGGTCGAAGCCTATCAAGAAGTCGCCCGCCGCCTCGGCATCATGAACGAAAACGAGCCGCCGCGTCCCGCCGGACCAGTGCTCGTCGCCTCTACCGATGGCGTCAAAGGCAAGCCGCACTGAGATTCTTTGCCGCTCAACACTTCGAACAGGAGCATGTCCAGCGTGATCAAGGCCCGCATTACCGTAACCCTCAAGAATGGCGTGCTCGACCCGCAAGGCAAGGCGATCGAGCATGCGCTGTCCGGGATGGGCTTTGACGGCATCGGCCAGGTGCGGCAGGGCAAGGTTTTCGACGTCGAGCTCTCCGAGAGCGACAAGGCCAAGGCCGAGGCTGATCTCAAGGCGATGTGCGACAAGCTTCTGGCGAATACGGTGATCGAGAATTACGCAGTGGAGATCGCCTGAGGTGAAATCAGCCGTCGTTCTTCTGCCTGGCCTCAACCGCGACCGCGACATGATCGCGGCGCTGACCAAGATTTCGGGAACGCCGCCGGTCACAGTGTGGCAGACCGACACCGAGATCCCCGATGTCGACCTGATCACCATCCCGGGTGGCTTCTCCTTCGGCGACTATCTGCGCTGCGGCGCCATTGCCGCGCGTATGCCGGTGATGCGGGCGGTCGCCGAAAAGGCAGCCAAAGGCGTGATGGTCATCGGGGTCTGCAACGGCTTCCAGATCCTGGTCGAGGCCGGCCTGCTGCCAGGCGCCTTGATGCGCAATACCTCGCTGAAATTCGTCTGCCGGCAAGTCAAGCTGCAGATCGCCAACGCCAACACGATGTTCACCCGTCGCTATCGGCCGGGCCAGATCATCCGCTCGCCGGTGGCGCATCACGACGGCAATTATTTTGCCGACGCCGAGACGCTTCGCAGGCTCGAAGGCGAAGGCCAGGTCGTGTTCCGCTATGCCGAAGGCACCAATCCCAACGGCTCGATCAACGACATTGCCGGCATCATCAACGTCCAGGGCAATGTGCTCGGCCTGATGCCGCACCCCGAGAACCTGATCGAAGCAGCGCATGGCGGCAGCGACGGCCGGGCGCTGTTCGAAAGTGCCCTCGGCGTCGCCGCTTGATATCTTCATCCTTTTTCCGAATTCGAAATAGGCGCCGCATGAGCCCGAGACAGACGATCGCCCGCCTCGCTCTCGTCGCCACCGCCGGCCTTGTGCTCGCCTCCTGCCAATCGAAGCCGAAGAGCGCACCGGCACCTTCGGGCAAGAGTGCGGCGCTGCTTGCCATGGAACAGGTGGCGATCGCCGCTCACAAATGCTGGATCGCCAGCAAGGATCCCGCCTTCAGGCCCTATCAGATGGCCAATGAGCTGAATTCGTTCACCGGCACGCCGCGCTTCCTGTTGGTCCCAGCCAAGCATTATGGCGCAAAGCCGTTGCTGGTCGTGCAGGCGCAAGGCAATTCACGCCGGGTGGACGTGTACGGTCCGCTGATGGCCGAAACGCTCGGTGCGCGCATCGGCTCGGACATCGCCCGTTGGCAGACAGGCAACCCGGCCTGCGGTGTGGCTGCGTAGCGTGCCATCGACGCCGGAATGGTGATGCAGATTTACAGGACGAGCGCGGCCAGGCCTATGACCAGACCGGCGATTTGCAGGAAGCGGCCATGACGGCCTATGCACTGGCGCGGGCGCCGATATCAGGCGAAGAGTCCTAACGGCGCCGCCAGCGTCGCCGTCTCGGCGCTCGGCATCACCGGGCTTTTCTGGTGCTGTGCATAGTCGCCGTACTTGCAGACCGCGGCGTCTCACGGATGAGGAGCCACGGTAACTATCAAGGCACGAAAAGGCGTCCTAAGACCGCGTCTTCTTAAGGATGCACACAAGCTTGATGCATCTTTCAGTCCCAGAACCGCCTCAGACCCTCACGGTGGGCCTCGCAGCGCGAGATGCCGATATCCTTGAGCTGATCGTCGGTCATCTCCAGCAATGCCAGCCGGCTTCGCCGGCGATCCAGCAGGCTGCCGATCCGGATGGCGAGTGACCTGACCGTGCGCACCAGGCGACGGACATAACCTTGCCGGCCCGACGGACCGACTCCGAGCAATTCAGCTCTCGTGTAACGGATTGTATCGATTGCAGCCATTTTCTTGCTACCAGAATTCGAGATTGTACCCTTTTGTTGCGCAATCCATATGTATTGACTCTCAATTCGGTGCAATATAGAAAATTGTCACCATGACAAATTGGCTACCCGACCTTACGTCCGGCTCCGGACCCCTCTACCAGCGGCTTGCAGATTCCATTGAAACCGACATCGACCGCGGCATGATCGATGCGGGGGCAAAACTGCCGCCGCAACGCGACCTGGCTTATGACATCGGAACAACTGTCGGCACGGTCGGTCGGGCCTACCAATTGTTGCGCGAACGGGGGCTGGTAAGCGGCGAAGTCGGGCGCGGAACCTATGTTCTGGGCCGGCATGAGACCAAGACCGATCTGCTGGCATCCGACCCACATGTGGAAGGCACGCGCTATATCGATGCGCCTCGCGGTAAGTTGCGCTTCGACAGCACGGCTGCGCCGGATATTGGCCAGGGCGCCATTGTCGCCGATGTGCTCTCGCGCACGGCGCAGGACCATCCCTATGAGATTTCAAGCTATACGCGGGATTTTCCGGACCGCTGGTTCGAGGCCGGTTGCAGTTGGCTCTCGCGAAATTCGTTTCGCCCGAGCCCTGACGGCATCGTTCCGACGCTCGGCACCCATGCGGCGGTTATGGCGGCGATTGCCGCGCTCACCACGCCTGGCGACTATATCGTCTTCGAGCACCTCACCTATTCGCAGATTTCACGCAGCGCCGGCCTGATCGGCCGCCGGACCGCGCTGGTGACGTCTGACGACGAAGGACTAGACCCAGAGGATTTCGAGCGCGTCTGCGCGCAAAAACATCCGAAAATGATGTTCCTGATGCCGACGGCCAAGAACCCCACACTGGTGACGCTGTCGGCAACACGCCGCGAGGCGATCGCGCGCGTCGCGCGCGAATACAATGTCATCCTGATCGAGGACGATCTCTATGGCGATCTGACCGACGACCCGACCCCGCTATTGGCCGAATATGCCCCCGAACGGACCATCGTTGCCGGCGGCCTGTCGAAATCCGTCGCGGCTGGTGTTCGCGGCGGCTGGCTCGCCTGTCCACCGGCCTATCGCCACCGGATCCGGGTCGCTCACAAGATGCTGACGGGTGGCCTCCCCTTCCTGCTGGCGGAAGTGTGTAGCCGGCTGGTTCTGTCCGGCCAGGCCAGCGAGATGCGGAATCGCAGCATCGTCGAGATCAACGCGCGCATCGCGATCGTGCGCGAGACGCTGGCCGGGTTCGACTTCAAGGCAGTGGACAATGTGCCCTTTGTTTGGCTCACCCTGCCTGATCCATGGCTTTCCGGCACCTTCAAGAATGCCTGTCTCGAACATGGCGTGCTTATCGATGATGAGGACGAGTTCAAGGCGGGCCGTTCCGAGCAGGTTTTCCACGGCGTGCGTTTTGGCGTTTCGCAGCCGAGTCGGCGAGAGGACATCGCGGGCGGCGTCGGCGTGATAAGGCGGCTTCTCGACGAGGGCCGCGCCGGATACGACAGTTTCTCCTGAACCGGCTTGAAACCGGCGGGTCGAGTGGCGATCTTTCGCTGGTTGCTGCCCCTGTGGCTTTCCATCGTTTTCGGCGCTTGAAGGGTGTATCGGCCTTCGCGCTTGCGATAAGAGGGGATTCGACCCCAAGGATATAAATTGCCGCCCATGACCATTTCCAATTCCGTGCCGATCACTCCGGAACTCATTGCCGCGCACGGGCTGAAGCCCGACGAGTATCAACGCATCCTCGACCTGGTCGGGCGCGAGCCGAGCTTTACCGAGCTTGGCATCTTCTCGGCGATGTGGAACGAGCATTGCTCCTATAAATCCTCGAAGAAGTGGCTGCGCACGCTACCAACCACGGGACCGCAGGTCATCCAGGGACCGGGTGAGAATGCCGGCGTGGTCGACATCGGCGACGGCGACTGCGTCGTCTTCAAGATGGAGAGCCACAACCACCCCTCCTACATCGAGCCCTATCAGGGGGCGGCGACCGGCGTCGGCGGCATCCTGCGCGATGTCTTCACCATGGGCGCGCGGCCGATCGCGGCGATGAACGCGCTGCGCTTCGGTGCGCCGGACCATCCCAAGACCAAACACCTCGTTGCCGGCGTCGTTTCCGGCGTCGGCGGCTACGGCAATTCCTTCGGCGTGCCGACGGTCGGCGGTGAGGTCAATTTCGACGCGCGCTACAATGGCAACATCCTGGTCAACGCCTTCGCGGCGGGGCTCGCCAAGACCGATGCGATCTTTCTGTCGGAGGCGAAGGGCGTCGGTCTGCCGGTCGTCTATCTCGGCGCCAAGACCGGCCGCGACGGTGTCGGCGGCGCAACCATGGCCTCGGCCGAATTCGACGACAAGATCGACGAGAAGCGGCCCACCGTTCAGGTCGGCGACCCGTTCACCGAAAAATGCCTGCTCGAAGCCTGCCTCGAGCTGATGGCGTCCGGTGCCGTCATCGCCATCCAGGACATGGGGGCTGCCGGTCTCACCTGCTCGGCGGTCGAGATGGGCGCCAAGGGCGACCTCGGCATCGAGCTCGACCTCGACAAGGTGCCGGTGCGCGAGGAGCGCATGAGCGCCTATGAGATGATGCTGTCGGAGAGCCAGGAGCGCATGCTGATGGTGCTGCGCCCCGAAAAGGAAAAGGAAGCCGAGGCGATCTTCCACAAATGGGGCCTCGACTTCGCCATCGTCGGCAAGACCACCGACGATCTGCGCTTTCGCGTGCTGCATCAGGGCGACGAAGTCGCCAATCTGCCGATCAAAGACCTTGGCGACCAGGCGCCGGAATATGACCGTCCCTGGGCCGAGCCGAAGAAGCCGGCGCCCCTGGCTGCCAGCGATGCCCCACAAGCCGACATCGCCGAGGCTTTGTTGAAACTGCTCGGCGGACCCGACCTTTCATCTCGCCGCTGGGTATGGGAGCAGTACGACACGCTGATTCAGGGCAATTCGCTGCAGCTTCCGGGCGGCGATGCCGGCGTGGTGCGCGTCGAAGGTCATCCGACCAAAGCGCTCGCCTTCTCGTCCGACGTCACGCCGCGCTATTGCGAGGCCGACCCTTACGAGGGTGGCAAGCAGGCGGTGGCAGAATGCTGGCGCAACCTTACCGCCACCGGCGCCCTGCCGCTCGCGGCCACCGACAATCTCAATTTCGGCAATCCGGAACGGCCCGAGATCATGGGCCAGTTGGTCGGCGCCGTGAAAGGCATTGGCGACGCCTGCCGTGCTCTCGGCTTTCCGATCGTCTCCGGCAATGTCTCGCTGTACAACGAAACCAACGGGCAAGGCATCTTGCCGACGCCGACCATCGGCGGCGTCGGACTGATCGCCGACTGGTCCAAAATGGCACGGATCGGCTTTGCCGCCGAGGGCCAGATGATCCTGCTGGTTGGCGCGCCGTCCATGTGGGGAACGCATCTCGCGCAGTCGGCCTACATGCGCGACATTCATGGCCGCACCGACGGCCCGCCGCCGCCGGTCGACCTCGACCATGAAAAGCGCGTCGGCGACCATGTACGCGCCCTAATCGCCTCTGGCGTCGTTACCGCTGCACATGACGTTTCCGATGGTGGCATTGCGGTCGCGCTGGCCGAGATGGCGATGGCGTCCGGCATCGGCGCGACCGTCCCCGGCCTGGTCGGGACCGATCCGATCCCGGTCTGGTTCGGCGAGGATCAGGGCCGCTATCTCTTGACGCTGTCGATCGATCCGCAGAGCGATGAATGGGATGCAATTCGCGAACAGCAAAGTAAGCTCGGCATCTTTGCGCCGTGGATCGGCTCGACCGGCGGTAGTGACCTGAAACTCGGCGAGGCACGGGCGATCCCTGTCGGCGAATTGACCGCTGCCCACGAATCCTGGTTTCCTCGCTTCATGGGAAATGAGCTCGTGGACCCGTGATATAATCGAGTGGGGCCGTTTGGGTGGTCCATCCGCCATTTCGATCATATCTATGAGATCACGACCTGAACAAGGAATCCTCGCATGGCAATGGATGCGCACGACATCGAACGGCTAATCAAGGAAGGCATTCCGGACGCCAAGGTGACGATTCGCGACCTGGCCGGCGACGGTGACCATTATGCGGCCGAGGTGGTGGCCGAGAGCTTTCGCGGAAAAAGCCGCGTCCAGCAGCATCAGATGGTCTATGACGCATTGCAGGGCAATATGGGCGGCGTGCTGCACGCGCTCGCTTTGCAGACCAGCGTGCCGGACTGAGGGTTTCGCCTCCAACCCCTCGTCACTTTTTCGCCGAGACGGCAATGATCGGCCCTGCAGGATAGGTTCCGCCGACGATCATCCTCTCGCCATTCGACAGCGCCGAAACCACGCCGTCGAAGAAAAGCGCGTTGGGGCAATGCAGCGCATCACGGAACAGGCGTGCAAAGCTGCCGAGACTGACTTGCGAGCGTGAGATCGCCAGCACGACCGTGTCTTCGTCACGCACGCCGACGCCATTGCGGATGTGACGCGACGTGCCGTTCGCCTCGAAGCGAGGATGAAGCCGGCCGTCGATCACCAGCATCGGGCCGGATTGCGTGGCGAACGCCACGTCCGGCTTGGCGGCGGCATAGGCGTTCGTTTCCATGACCGCCGCCAAGCCGTCGTTCCGAACCAGGAACACGCCATTCGGCTTCAGGAAGAAATTGCCTTCTCTATCAGCGAGGTTGAGCGGCGCCATCTCGCGACCATTTTCGACGAGAAGGCCGACCGGCGTCAGGTCCTCATGATACATGCCGGCGTTCATGGCGAGCAGCACCGGCCTGCCCTCGCCCGACATCGCCCTGTCGAATTTGTCCAGCGAGCCGAAGACCTTGCCGTCTGCGGCGGCGTGGAAGACAGCAACGTCGTAGCTGCGAAGATCGATCTCGCAGACGATATAGGGGATCGCCTCGAAATTCAGGTCCCGGCATGGCCCGGGCAGTTTGCCGCCGACGGTGACAGGCGGATGCTCCGATGCCCTGAACCACCAGATCAAGGCCAGCGCAACGAGCAGAACACCAATCAGGATTGCCGCGCTAAGCCGCCTTTTCATCGCTTTCTTGGGGAAATAGCAGGCCGATGCTCTTGGCCCAATATCAGGCCATCCTTTGCGCCATTTGCGTGACGATGCGGCAAACGTCTTGTTTCGGGCAACCTATGGGTTTATTTGAAGGGCATGTTTCGAGCCCGACTCTCGCGGGCATGAAAGGATTCTCCATGAGCGGTATCAACGACTACATCGACAGCGAAGTGAAGGGCAACGACGTGGTTCTCTTCATGAAGGGCACGCCCGGTTTCCCGCAATGCGGATTTTCCGGTCAGGTCGTGCAGATCCTCGACTACATCGGGGCCGACTACAAGGGCGTGGACGTGCTGACGTCGGCCGAGCTGCGGCAAGGTATCAAGGAATACTCCAACTGGCCGACGATTCCTCAGCTTTACGTCAAGGGTGAATTCGTTGGCGGCTGCGACATCATCCGCGAGATGTTCCAGGCAGGCGAACTTCAGACGTTCCTCGTCGAAAAGGGCGTGAGCGTCAAAGGCGCCGCCTGACGAGCACGTCGGGCACTTCGCCAAGCTGATTACCTCCCCGGTATCGGGGTACAAGACGAATGAATGCGCCGGTGCGCCGGCGCTTTTTCGTTTGAAGATCGGACTTTGCCGTGGATCAGCATGCACAAGCGCCGCAACAGGCAGGTGCCTTGCCTATTCCGCGCTGGGAATTCATCGCCCTGTGCGCGGCATTGATGGCGCTCAACTCGCTGGCCATCGACATCATGCTGCCGGCGCTGCAGCAGATCGGCGCCTCGCTGGGTGTGGAGAATGAAAACCACCGCCAATATGTGATTGCCGCTTATATTCTGGGCTTTGGCGGTGGACAGCTGTTCTTCGGACCGATCTCGGACCGCTTCGGGCGCCGTGCTCCGCTCGTTGTCGGGCTGGTGATCTATGTCGCGGCAGCGGCTGCGGCGGCAATTGCCCCGACATTCGCCATCCTTATCCTGTGCAGGGTGGTGCAAGGCATCGGCGCCGCGGCCACACGCGTCATCGCCGTCTCGATCGTGCGCGACACTTTCGACGGCCGGCGCATGGCCGAGGTCATGTCATTGATCTTCATGGTGTTCATGGCCATTCCGGTCGTCGCCCCCGGCATCGGTC
>NZ_RZSW01000246.1:0-8743 GCF_003997375.1 Mesorhizobium sp. M5C.F.Ca.IN.020.29.1.1
CCAGTGAGTGGTATGGGGAACGGACTGCGTTTGCCAGATGCGTTCAAAAAGCGGACGAGCCGTGTTCGGCCCCACGCGCGACGTCTGAGCAGCGGCTCGTCGGTCGCCACTCCCGGCACAAAGCTGCCGATCGCTGTGCGGCGCCCGAAATCGCGTTGGTTACCTCAACGTCGGAATGAGCATATCGGTTTTGGCACATAAGAGGGCCAGTTCTGTGGCGGCCGTTTTCAACGGCAACCCTCGGAATACAGAAGGGTGCGCAAGAGGCCCAGCGGGGCAGTCGCAGGTGGTTAGCCCCGATCTGCACAATGCAACGTAGCGGTCCACAACTTGCCCCACGAGTCCGCTTAGAAACGCTCTCCTAACGTGATCCATCCGGTTCACACGTTGCTGCCAGTTTGCGCCGAACGGACCTAGTCAGGCCGCTTCCGCTCAACGGGGCTCCTCTTATTTAACTGAGCACGATCTCGTCACTTCGAAATGGCAACCAGGATGCGGCTTTGTGCTTCGACACCAACACGCTCCGGAGTATCAGGGACAAGCCAGCGTCCATGAAGAGTGACGCATTCTCATATCCGCCGCGAGGTCTCTCTCGTGAGGAAGCAGCTCGTTATATCGGTGTCGGATCGACGCTTTTCGACGAAATGGTTGCCGATGGGCGTATGCCGAAGCCTAAGCGCATCAACAGTCGCACCGTCTGGGATCGTGTAGCTCTGGACATCGCTTTCACATCGTTGCCGGACAAAGACGGCGGTCTCCAAGAGCTGTTAGAGCGAAGCAAACGAGACGGGCAAAAAGATAGTGCTACGTTCATTGCGTATACGCCAAAGGCGTAGTAGGCCAATGGGCTGTGGGGGAGGCGTGACGTGGACGAGAATGAGAAGATTGCCCAAGAAGTTAAAGCTTGGCGGGCCAAGGGAGGATTCACTGCCGAAGCCGCAGCTAAGGTGCTGGGAATACCGAGACGCACATTCGAAGGCATAGAGCAAGGCAGAGGCTTCCCTTACCCGGTGCTCCTGCGCGTTGCCATCGAAAGCGAAGCCCTTTCGCTACAGGCGATGCTGGAGAACTCCCCGCGCGTTGAGCACAGGCGGCAGAAGACTGGAAGGAGCATTTGATGGCTAGGCCCTTCAAGGATGCGCGATACCCTGGGGTCTCTTCGCGTCTCAAGAACGGCAAGCTAGCTTATCGCTACCGCGCAAAAGGCATGCCCGAAATCCGCCTTCCCGGTAAGCCCGGCCATCCCGAGTTCGAGGCGGCTTACGAGAAAGCCACGCAGGGGCAAGGCAAGAAGGCAGTTATCATCGATTTGCCCGGTCGGGCACTGCCAAAAACCTTTGGCCATGCCGCGCGCCGGCTTGAAACAACAATGGAGTGGCTGGATTTTGATGAAGCCACGCAGCAGAAGAATGCGCGACTGATTGAGCGATTTCTCAACCTGCGGGTCGATCCCAACTACCCACTCACCTGGCGCGATACTCCTGTTGAACATCTCGACGCGGATCGACTTCGCGCCATCATTGAAGGCATCTTCAGGACAAACCGCACAGTCGCCAAACACATGTTGGTCGCCATCAAGAAACTTCTATGGGTCGCGACCGATGTCGAAAAATGGATCAAGCCGCAGGATGATCCATCGCTATCTGTCCGTGTGCGGGTGCCCAAATCGACGAAGAACCCAGCTTGGCCAATTGCGATGCGCGAAAGGTTCGAGGAGCGACACCCCATCGGCACAGCCGCACGCACCTGCTATGCACTCGGCTTCTGGCTTGGAAATCGGCGCGGGGATATCGCTGCTCTTGAGTGGGACGATCTTTTAACCGAAGAGATCGAACTGTTCGACGGCTCACTGGTGCTCATCGAGGCCTTTGATTTCCGCCAGAAGAAGAACCGCAACCGCCATGGCGGACGGGAGATGTTCATTCCAGTCGTAGACAAATTAGCAGCGGCCTTGGACCCGCTCGATCGCTCGAAAGGCGGCACTGTCTTAAAGAACGCCTATGGCAAGTCATTCTCGGAAAAGAGCCTGACCGGCATGATGCAGCACTGGACGCGGCAGGCGGGAATTCCTAGCGGCTACACGCTCCATGGCCTGCGCCGCACCTTCGGCACCTACCTCGCTGAATGCAACATCCAAGCGCGGGCCATTATGGATGCGATGGGCCATTCCTCAATGGCCGTGACGGATGAGTATGTCCGCGAGGCCAATAAGAAGCGGATCGCGGTTGATATTGCTCGTGCCATCAACGAGCGCGAGGCCAAACGCGACGCCATGAAGCGGCGGACAAACCTCCGCATTGTCAAATAACCAAATCGAGTCGGAACCAACCGGGGCCACGGCCTTTCCTTGGGCCCATAATGGGCCCAAAACGTTTTGGGCCGAGGGCACTTTTCATCAATGAAATCAAAGGTTATGGTGGGCCCGGAGGGACTCGAACCCCCAACCAAGCGGTTATGAGCCGCCGGCTCTAACCATTGAGCTACAGGCCCCACACGCGGCTGGATTAATGTTTTTCCCCGAACCGCACAAGGCTTTCCGAACTGGCTGGCCGAGATCGTCCAAATCAGCCCATATTCAGACATTAGAGCGACATGCGTCCACTTAGACGCGCAAAGTACGCTCTAACGCTTTGAATCTACGCATCGTGCTTGCCGAAATCGATTCCGATTTTTGGGCCGATGCGGTAGTCGACAAGCGCGACTGGATCGCAGACCGAGGAGATTTTTATGACCAGACATCTTTTGCCCTTGGCGGTCGCCGCCGCAATCGCGTTTCCGGCGATGGCCGGCGCGGCCGATTCGCCGCCCCCGCCCCGCATCGTCGTTACCGGCGAAGGCGAAGCGACCGCGGCCCCCGATCTGGCGCTGCTGACGCTCAGCGTCATGCGCGAGGCCAAGACCGCGCGTGCCGCGCTCGATGGCAACAACGACGCCATGGCCTCCGTGATCGCCGCTATGAAGTCGGCTGGCATCAAGGAGCGCGACCTGCAGACAGCCGGCATCCAGATCAGCCCGCGCTACAACTACACCAACAAGCCGGACGGCAGCCAGGAAGCCGAACTCATCGCCTACCAGGTGACCAACACGCTTTCGGTGCGCATCCGCGACATCGACAAAACAGGCGAGATTCTCGACAAGGCGGTATCGCTCGGCGTCAACCAGGGCGGCGGCATCTCGTTTTCCAACGAGGATCCGGCTGCAACCCTCACCGAAGCCCGCAAGAAGGCGGTCGCCGACGCCATGGCCAAGGCAAAGACGCTGGCTGAAGCCGCCGGCGTCAGCATCGGGCGGGTGCTGGAAATCACCGACCAGAATGTCGCGCCGCCGCCGATACCGATGAACGCCAAGGCCTTCGACGCCGCCCGCGAATCGGTTCCGGTGCAGGCAGGCGAGAATTCCTACACGGTGCAGGTCAACGTCACTTTCGAGTTGAAGTGACCGCCGCCCCGTGAACGGTTTGGCCTTTGCTGCATAAAAAAACCCCGGAGAACGGTCCTCCGGGGTTTTTTCGAGCCGCACCCTTCCGTCCTGGCGGAAAGGGGCTCCGCTACTCAAGACCGACGCAGAAGGTCTTGTCTCCGGACTGACCTTCGCAGAAGGTCATGTCCCAAGCTGACCTTCGCAGAAGGTCATGTCCCAAGCTGACCTTCGCAGAAGCTCATACTACCAAGCAGACCGTTGCCGGCAGGCAACGTGCCGAAGGTTTACCGGTAGAGGACCGGGCAGCCGCGCTCATTGGCGAACACGACCAGCACGCGGTCGCCATACTGGCGGCCCGCTACTTTCACTGTGCGGCGGCTGACGTCGACAATACGGGCGCGGCGCAGACCCATGCGCTCGGCCTTATTGAGGGCACGGTTCGGCGAGCAGGACCGGCGCCAGTCGCGTTCGCGGCGGCGTTCGCGATAAAAATAATCGTCGTCGCCGGTATAGACGCCGACGCGCGGGTCGTCGTTATTGCCGAATCCGAGATAGATGCTGTCTGCCTGGGCAGTGGCGGGGATAGCGGCAAGCGTGCCGAGGCCGATAAGCGCCGAAAGGGCGACCGTCTTGATCGTGTTGAACATTGTCTTCTCTCCTTGTTCAGGGCTTCCGCCCTTCTTTATCGAACCGGTGTGTCTTGCTCGAACCAATGTGTCTTGGTCGAACCGATAGGGAAGAGAATGCGCCTGCGTATCTGAACTTTTTACGAACCAGCCGTTCATATTGGGTTCATGTGGCAACAAGAGGTAATTTCGCAGTTTCTCCACTTCCGGTTCTGAACCACTGGCCGGTTCTGAACAATCTAGCCGGTTTTGAACAATCTGGATAGAAACGCCCCTGTCGCGCAGCCGGTTCCGGGCCCTGGCTCGAGGCTCCCCTAAGGCTCGTCGTCCAGCATGTGCTCGAAATAGTCGTCCGGCTCGGCAAGATCGGTCTCGCTGGCGCTGACCCGGCCGCGCATCGAGATGCCGGCCTCATGCACGGTCTCGGCACTCCCCGACACCAGCCTGTGCCACCAGTAGAGATCGTGGCCCTCGGCGACCAGCCGGTAGGCGCAGGTCTTGGGCAGCCAGCTGATAGTGCGCACATTCTGCGGCGTCAGCCCGACGCAGTCCGGGACGCGCGCCAGCCGGTTGGCATAGTCCGAACAGCGGCACGTTTCGGCGTTGAACAGCCGGCAGCCGACGCTCGTCCAGTAGATCTCGCCGGTGTCTTCGTCCTCGAGTTTCGACAGGCAGCATTTGCCGCAGCCATCGCAAAGCGATTCCCACTCGGCCGGGGTCATCGCTTCGAGCGTCTTGGTTTTCCAGAACGGCGTTTCCATTGACGGGATGTGGCCCCCGCTGGCGTCAAGGTCAAGCACCGCGACAGACGCAAAGCCGGCCGGCACCATAGGCCGGCACCATAGGAATGACACGAAGTCGCCTTCAAAACGCCGGCCAATCGCCGTTCGTGGCCGTTAATGCCTGCTAACCGGAACCAATCCGGTTGATGAACAGTTTGGGCCGGGATGGGACGCCAAAAGGAGGATTTTTAATGAAACGCCAACCACGGATTCTGGCAGGCACGGCACTTGGCCTGCTGATGGCGTCCGCGCCGTTGGGCGCATTCCCGTTGCAGGGCAGCGCCGCGTTCGATTCTTTGCAAGGCATGACGGCCCCACTGATCCTGGCGCAGTCTAACTGCCCCGAAGGCGAGTCGGCGGAAGGCTGCGCACAGCAGGCGGAACCGGAGCAGAAGCCGCGCAAGAAGCGCGAGCGGCAGGCTGAATCGGCTCCCACGGAGCAGGCCGCGCCTTCCGGCGACGAGCAGGGCAATCAACGCAGGAAGAAGCGCGAGCAGCAACAGCAGACCGAATCAGCCCCTGCCGAACAGGCGGCCCCGGCCGAAGAGCAAAAACCGCGCAGGAAGAAGCGCGACCAACAGCAGATCGAAGCAGCCCCGGCCGAACAGGCAGCCCCGGCCGAAGAACAAAAACCGCGCAGGAAGAAGCGCGACCAACAACAGATCGAAGCAGCCCCGGCCGAACAGGCCGCCCCGGCCGAAGAGCAACAACCGCGCAGAAAAAAGCGCGACGAACAGCAGATCGAAGCAGCGCCAGCCGAGCAGGCCGCCCCGGCCGAAGAGCAGCCGCGCAGAAAGAAGCGCGACCAACAGCAGATCGAAACGGCACCTGCCGAAGAGCCTGCCGGACAGGCGGCGCAAGGCGAGAAGGTCGCACCTGCAAATGACAACGAGCAGGTCAAGCCGCGCAAGAAGCGGGACCAGGATCAGCAGATCGAAGCTGCGCCAGCCGAACAGGACACGCCCGCCGGCGAGCAGGCCGAGCCGCTTCCGACCGACCAGCAAACGGCTCCCGCCGAGGGCGAAAAGCCCCGGGAGCAGGCTAAGGACCGTCGCAAGAAGCCTATCGGCGAACAGCCGGTGACGGGACAGCAGCCCGGCGAGCAGCCCGCCGAGGACCAACAGGCCGCGCCCGCCGAAGGGGAAGGTCCGGCCCAGGGCGAGGCTCCCGTGTTCGACAGCCAGAAGGATGCCAAGCGCAAGCGCAAGGGCGGCAGGGACAACGCGCAAGAGACGGGCGGCCAGGACGCGGGTGGTCAGCCCACCCAGCAGAACGGCGAGCAGGCGGAAGCCCCGAAGCCGGCTCCGGCCGACCAGGAACCGCCGCCGACCGACGACAGGACGGCCCAGCAGGCGATCAAGCTTGAGAGAATGGTTCCGGTGACGGAGGAAAAGGGCAAACGCGTCGAGCGTGTGCCCGACGTCGAGGACCTTCGCCGCCGTCCGCGTCCGCAAGGGGTCGACCTCGTCAGGGAACTCGGCGACCGCGTTATCCTCCAGTTCAACAACCAGACGATCGTGGAAAGCGACGATACGCCGCGCATGCGCCGTGGCGCGCGGAACGTCTACTATGAGGAACTGTCGGGCGATCGCACCCGGGAAATCGTCGAGCGTGACAACGGAATCCAGATCGTCACCATCCGCAACCGCTACGGCGACGTCATCCGGCGTTCACGCATCGCGCCCGACGGGCGCGAATACGTGCTGAGCTATGTCGACGAGCGGTACTATGAGGACGATGGCGACTGGCGCGATCCGGGTGACGACCTGCCGCCGATTCGGATCGACATTCCGCGCGAGGAGTACATTCTGGATTCCGAAGAGGTCGAGGATCCGGACGACTACTATGCCTTCCTCGAACAGCCGCCGGTGGAGAGGGTGCAGCGCCTCTACTCGATCGACGAGGTCAAGCGCTCTGCCCGTGTGCGCGACATCGCCCGCCGCATCGACCTCGACACGCTGAACTTCGAATTCGGTTCAGCCTCGATCCCCGAGACCGAGGTGCAGAAACTTGAAGGCGTCGCCAGCGCCATGGAAAAGCTGCTGGAGAAGAACCCGGCGGAAACCTTCCTGATCGAAGGCCATACCGATGCCGTCGGCAGGCCGGAGGCGAACCTCGCCCTGTCCGACCGTCGCGCGGAAGCGGTCGCCGAAGCCCTGACCAATGCCTTCAACATCCCGCCGGAGAACCTGACGACACAGGGCTATGGCGAGGAGTACCTCAAGGTCGACACGTCGGAGCCTGAGCGCGAGAACCGTCGCGTCGCCATCCGCCGCATCACCTCGCTGGTGGCGCCGGTAGCAAGTGCGAATTAACTCGCAATTCCAGAAACCTGACCCGGTTTCTGGAATCTCTGCGGGAAGACGTAGCCCACCCCGGTTTCACCGGGATGGGCAATTTCCGGCAATGAGCCGAGGTTGAAGGAGAATGTACGTCGCGATTTAACCAGGCATTGAATCGCGAGGTCGTCCACCCCAGATTCTGACCAGGGCTTCCCTGCCCTGTCCCGACTCCAGCGGGACACATGAGCCCCGCCGGTACCCCCTCGCCGGCGGGGTTTTTGTTTCTGGCTTCGGTGTTGAACTGAAGCCTATGCCTAGACAATTCTGCACGGTCGCCTCAAAGCCAGCAAGGCTGCGGAGCGAGAACGGCGTCTGGTGCCGTCAGTAGATACTTTTGATGTTGGTTTCCGAATTCGCAAACACCTCGTCGGGCACGAAGAAATCGCCGGCAAGCGGGCCTGTTGCATCAGGCGCATAGATCGAAAAATCGCTGACGCCCTCGGCGCGCAGCACCTCCTCGTCGATGTAGAAATTGCCGGTCGCTTCGCGCGACGGCCTGAGCAGGATCGTATACGCGGCCTCGGCCACGATATCGGGCGAACGGCTCATCGCCGCCACTGTCGCCCCGCCCAGGAGATTGCGCACCGCTGCCGTATCAATCGTCGAGATCGGCCACAGCGAATTGACGGCGATGCCGTCCCTGGCGAACTCCGCGCTCATGCCCAGCGTGCACATCGACATGCCGAATTTGGCCATCGTATAGGCGACATGGTTCTTGAACCATTTGGCCTTCATGTCGAGCGGCGGCGCCAGATTCAAGATGTGAGGATTGTCAGCCAACTTCAGGTGCGGAATGCACATTTTGGAAACCAGGAACGTGCCGCGGGTGTTGATCTGGTGCATCAGATCGTAGCGCTTCATATCGGTTTCCAGCGTGCCGGTGAGTTGGATGGCGCTGGCATTGTTGATGCAGATGTCGATGCCGCCGAACTTTTCGACGGTCCGGGCGACCGCCTCGGCCACCTGCCCCTCCTCGCGTATGTCGCACAACATCGGCAGCGCCTTGCCGCCTGCCTGCTCGATCTCCTCAGCCGCCGTGTAGATCGTACCCGGCAGCTTCGGGTGCGGCTCGGCGGTCTTGGCCGCGATCGTCACATTGGCGCCGTCGCTCGCAGCGCGCAGCGCGATCGCCAGCCCGACACCGCGCGACCCGCCGGAGATGAACAGCGTCTTTCCCTTGAGCGACATGTCTTGCGCCTCCCTTGCAACATTACAAGCGTGATCCTTGCGCGGCGGTCGCGTGCCGCGCAAGGCCCAACACGCCGGATGTTGATTACGCTGCGTAGGCTCGGAGGTTAGACCAGCACCAGGCCTTGCCGCATGGCGATGGCGATTGCGTCGGTGCGGTTGGCCGCACCTAGCTTGATCAGGATCGCCGCGACGTGGAACTTCGCCGTGTGCACGGAAATGTTCAAGCGCCGCGCGATCACCTTGTTGGGCGCGCCCTCGGCCAACAGCGCCAGCACTTCGCTCTCGCGCGGCGAAAGCGCCGGCCGCTCGGTCCTGTCGTCGACCGGCTCCTCGTCGGAGAGGTCGTCGTCATGGAAAGCGAAATCGTCATGCCGATCAGACA
>NZ_RZSW01000247.1:0-8659 GCF_003997375.1 Mesorhizobium sp. M5C.F.Ca.IN.020.29.1.1
AGACGGCGCAGGCCCCGGCCACAACGCCTGACCCGGCTGCTCCGGCACCGGCAGACAAGACGGCGCAGGCCCCGGCAACAACGCCTGACCCGGCTGCTCCAGCACCGGCGGACAAGACAGCCGAGGCCCCGGCTGCAGCAACGCCTGACGCAACCCCCGACCAGACGCAGACCGCGGCGATCGACAAGTCGGCGCTGACCGAAATGCCGATCAACGAAATCCGGTCCGAAGATTTGGTTGGAACCACCGTCTACGGCGCCAATGATGTCAACGTCGGCGAGATTGGTGACGTCGTGTTGACGGGCGACAAGAAGGTCGACGCCGTCATCATCGACGTCGGCGGTTTCCTCGGCGTTGGCGAGAAGGAAGTGGCGGTCGGCATGGACAATCTTAAATTCATGACCGACAAGGATGGCAATCGCTATCTCTACACGAACTTCACCAAGGAGCAGCTCGAGGCGCAGGTCGCGTACGACAAGGGCACCTATGCAGAGAAGCGCGACGAGCAGCGCATGATGATGCGTTAATTCGCTCTAACGACGAAAAAAAGCCCGCGCCGGCAACGGCGCGGGCCTTTTTTCATGACTGGAAAGGTGGCAGGCCTGCGACGTGGCCGGCAACGCCATCGTCGGTCAGTTCGGCAAGCGCCAGCGACTGATCGAGATGTTCGGCCCGCCAGGCAAGCAGCCTTTCGGCAAGCTCCAACCGGACCGGCAGATAGGCCGGATCGGCAGCGACATTGGTTAGTTCGTCTCGATCCTGCTCCAGGTCGAACAGCAGCGGCGGCAGGCCGCCGCCGAAATGTACATATTTGAATTGTTTCGTGCGGATGACGGCCAGATTGCACTGGCGCGGACCGATGCCGAAATGGCGCTCGGCATCACCTTCGGCCACCGAGCGGAAATCGAATTCCCAATGCGCGGCCTCGCGCCAGTCCCCCGGCTCGACGGCGTCCAGGAACGGCTTCAGCGATCGTCCGTCGAGATGCGGCGGGGTTTCCTCGCCAAGCAGGGCGAGCAATGTCGGCGCTATGTCCACCGCCTCAGTGAAGCGATCAACCTTGGCGCCGGCCGCTTTGCGGCGACGCGGGTCGCGGATGATCAGCGGAATATGATAACTGCCGTCGAAGAAGCCGCCCTTGCCCAGCATGTAATGGTCGCCCATCATCTCGGCATGATCGGAGGTCAGCACGACGATGGTGTCATCCCATGCACCCGCCCCCTTGACCGCCTGCCAGATGCGGCCAAGCTGTGCGTCGACCTCCGAGATCATACCGTAATAGAGCGCGCGGATGCGGCAAAAATTGTCGTCTCCCCAGTCGCGCACCTTGCCCTCGGCGCCGGGGCGGAAATTCGAACGCTCCTGCAGGTCAAGGTTATAGGCAAGGTAGGGATGGCTTTCTGCCTCGGCCTGCCAGCCCACGGCGCGGTGGAAAGCCGGTCCCTCGGCAGGATCATACATCCTGTTGTAAGGCTCGGGCACGATGAAGGGCGGATGCGGGCTGAGGAAGGAAAGATGCGCGAACCACGGTGTATCGCGCTCCTGTTCGTCAAGCCAGCGGGCGAATTCGCCGGTCAGGAAAGCAGCAGGGGTTTCGTCCTTCGAGTAGACGGGCGGCGCGCTTGTCACCGCGCCGTCGGTCCTGGCTCCAAACTCGTCCGCTGGGCGATGGATGTCGGGAAAACCGGCGCTGCTCTCGATGCCGCGCGCCTTGAGCCACGACAGCCACGGTTTCTGGTGCTCCGGCAGGAGTTGGCGCACGGTGAAGCCGGGCAGCACGCCTTCGTAGCTTTTTAGCCGCGGGTCGCCCGGCGCCAGCGTGCGCGGATCGGGCGATACGTCGGTATAGCCGAACAGCGTCGGATCATAGCCGAGACTGCGCGCCGAGAGCGCGATGTTGCCGTGACGGGCGTCGAGCGGGGTTCCGTTGCGGCAAACTCGGTTGTTCATCTGGTAGAGGCCGGTGTATAGGCAGGCGCGTGCCGGCGAGCAGGGCGCCGCGCCGCCATAATGCTGTCGAAACAGCACACCCTCGGCGGCGAGCGCGTCGGCATTCGGCGTCCGCACCACCTTGTGGCCTGCCGCCGACAGGCAGTCGCTGCGCCACTGGTCGCAGGTGATCAGGAGAACATTCGGGGGCCTGTCTTTTCTGACCAATGCTGTATCCTTCATTGAAAACGTGCCGCTCATGGAGCCGAATTTTTGTGGCGACGCAAGCCTCAGGTATTCGCCAAATCGTGAACAAAAGATGCCTTATTGTTCACTTTTAGAGCACAGTCCATCTGTGTTTGCGGCCTTTGCCGCCGGCTGGCCGGTTCTCATATACGCGTGGACCGCGGCATGGGCCGCACAGGACAAGGAAAGGAGCAGGAAAAATGCTCGACGAGATCAAAGGCCTGCATCACGTCACCTCGATGGCCAGGGATGCGCGTCAAAACAATGAGTTCTTCACCAAAAAGCTCGGCCTGCGCCGGGTCAAGAAAACCGTCAATTTCGACGCGCCGGATGTCTACCATCTCTATTATGCCGACGAGCTCGGCACGCCCGGTTCGGTGATGACCTATTTTCCGTTCCCCAATATCGGCAAGGGTCGCCACGGCGTTGGCGAAGTAGGCACCACGGTCTACTCGGTGCCCGAAGGCACGCTCGCCTATTGGGAAAAGCGATTTGCCGATGAGGGCGTCGCCGGGCTGTCGCGCGAAGAGAGCTTCGGTGAGAAGCGCCTTGGCTTCGCTGGTCCCGATGGTGACGGGTTTGCGCTGGTCGAGAACAAGGCAGACACCCGGAGGCCGTGGGCGAAGGGCGATGTTCCCTCCGACGAGGCGATCCGCGGCTTCCACTCGGTGTCGCTTAGGCTGAAGGATGGCGGCGCCACCGAAGAGCTGCTGAAATTCATGGGCTATGAAGAAGTCGACACGTCCGGCACTGTAAAAAGGCTGGCGGTGAAGAACGGCAACGGCGCCAATATCGTCGATATCGAATCGTTGCCGGGCGCCGCTTTTGCCGATCTCGGCGCCGGCTCCGTCCACCACGTCGCCTTCGCTGTCGAAAACCGCGCCAAGCAACTCGAAGTGCGCAAGGCGCTGATGGACACCGGCTATCAGGTGACGCCGGTGATCGATCGTGACTATTTCTGGGCGATCTATTTCCGCACGCCGGGCGGCGTGCTGTTCGAAGTCGCCACCAACGAGCCCGGCTTCGACCGCGACGAGGACACCGCCCATCTCGGCGAGGCGCTGAAGCTGCCGTCGCAGCACCGGCATCTAAGGTCCTATCTCGAGCAACATCTGCAGAAGCTGGAAGACTGAGGACAAGGCCATGAGTAAGGACGCTTACATCTACAAAGCACTGCCCGGTTCGCCTGATGGATCGCTGCTCTTCGTCTTCCACGGGACCGGGGCCGACGAGAGTCAGCTTCTGTCGCTCGGGCGCGATCTCGCGCCGCAGGCGACTATCGTCTCGCCGCGCGGCGATGTCTCGGAACACGGTGCCGCGCGCTTTTTCCGCCGCACCGGCGAGGGCGTCTACGACATGGGCGACCTGGCGCGGGCGACGGACAAGATGGTCGGTTTCGTCAAGGCGCATGTCGAGGCGGCAAAACCCTCGTCGGTGCTTGGGCTCGGCTATTCCAACGGCGCCAACATCCTGGCGTCGGTGGTGTTCGCGGCGCCCTCTCTGTTCGACGCGGCGGTGCTGATGCATCCGCTGATCCCGTTCGAACCGCAGATCGAGGGAAGTCTCGCCGGCCGTCGCATCCTGGTCACAGCAGGCAGGCGCGATCCGATATGTCCGCCCAACCTGACGTCGCGGCTGGAGGCCTATTTGCGCGCCGGTGGCGCCGATGTAACAGTGGAGTGGCACGACGGCGGCCATGAGGTGCAGTCGAACGAGATCGAGGCGGCGCGGCGGTTCCTGTCCGCTACGCCGATAGAAGGAGCGTAAGCAATGCTTGACCAATTGCCGGAGATCGAACTGGAGGATCGCGGTTCCAAGGGCCGTTATCTCTTGCGCGGGCCTGATGGCGCCGAGGCGGAGATGACCTTCACCAAGATAGGCGAGCACCAGATCATCATCGACCACACCGAGGTGCCGGATGCGTTTCGCGGCCAGGGCGCCGGGCTTCGCCTCGTTACCCGAGCCGTCGAGGACGCGCGCGCGGCGGGCAAGAAGATCATCCCGCTTTGTCCGTTCGCCAACGCCCAGTTCCATCGTCACAAGGAATGGGCCGACGTGCTGAAGCAATAGCGCTGGTCCTACCCATAGGCCTCCGCACGCGATGACGGTTGAGGGCGGGCAGCCATAAGGCATCCATCGCTGTGGCATTTGCGCAGATCGCCTGTCTTGCCTAGTGGGCTGTCTTGCCTAGTAGGTATTGCCTTGCCTAAGTAGGTATATTGCCGCCCGACCAATCGAACCGAATGATCCCTTGATGACCGAGACCGACCTCGTTCCCGTCTTCGACGGCCACAACGATACGCTGCTCAGGCTCTATCAGTCGAAGGACGCGGATGCTGAGAAGCTGTTCATCGAGGGAACGCAGGGTGGCCACATCGACCTGCCGCGCGCGAAAAAGGGCGGCTTTGCTGGCGGCATGTTCGCAATCTTTCCGCCGCCGGTCGAAAAATCCAAGCGCAGTGCGGTTCCACCTGCGCCGAGCGATACCGAGCCCTTGCCGCCCGAAATTCCGCGCGCCGACGCGCTCGCTTCCACCATCGCCATGGCCTCGATCCTGTTCAGGCTGGAACGAGCGTCGGCGCTCACCGTCTGCCGCAGCGCCGGCGACGTGCGAAATGCGATGGCGCAAGGGTCGATCGCGGCGGTGTTCCATATTGAAGGCGTCGAGGCGATCGACCCCGAACTGAACATGCTCGACGTGTTGCATGGGGCCGGCCTGCGCTCGCTCGGCGTCGTCTGGAGCCGCCCGAACGCTTTCGGCCACGGCGTGCCGTTCCGTTTCCCGTCGACGCCCGACACCGGACCTGGCCTGACCGATGCCGGCAAGGGACTGGTCAAGGCCTGCAACCAGCTCGGCATCATGGTCGATCTTTCGCATCTCAACGAAAAGGGGTTTCGCGACGTCGCCGAGATCAGTGACGCCCCGTTGGTCGCGACCCACTCGAACGTCCATGCGATCTGCGGCCATTCCCGCAACCTCACGGACTGGCAGCTAGGCGCGATCCGCGAGTCGGGTGGCTTGGTCGGGCTGAATTTCGCCACCGGGTTTTTGCGCGAGGACGGCAGGATGAATGCCGATACCAGTCTCGACATCATGGTGCGCCATGTCGATTCACTGCTGCAGGCGCTGGGCGAAGACGGCGTCGGCCTCGGGTCCGATTTCGACGGCGCCATGATCCCGGCTGTGATCGGCG
The DNA here is from genome assembly GCF_003997375.1 of Mesorhizobium sp. M5C.F.Ca.IN.020.29.1.1. Classification (NCBI taxonomy): domain Bacteria; kingdom Pseudomonadati; phylum Pseudomonadota; class Alphaproteobacteria; order Hyphomicrobiales; family Phyllobacteriaceae; genus Mesorhizobium; species Mesorhizobium sp. M5C.F.Ca.IN.020.29.1.1. The sequence goes on from NZ_RZSW01000247.1 coordinate 5,370, forward strand.
ACGTCACCGGCCTGCCGAAGCTGCTCGATGCGCTCGCCGAGCGCGGCTTCGGTCGCGCGCTGATCGAGAAGATCGCCTATCGCAACTGGATCAGTATGCTGGAAAAGACCATCGGGTAAAGCGTGTCGCCCGGCAGAGTAGCCAGCGACCTGCAATATATCGATCGAGCGGGGTTTTGATGATCTGGACAAGACCGTTGTCTTCGGAGCTCAAGCCGCGGATGATTGCGGACTGCGAGAACTTCAGGGCCGGCTCTTGAAGCGCCAGGCCGTACGAACCGATGTCGCCATCGTCGGCGCCGGCTTTACCGGCCTGTCAGCCGCGCTTGAATTGAACAAGGCCGGCATTGATTTTGTGCTGATCGAGGCGCGCGGCCGCGTCGGCGGGCGGGTCGAGTCCAAGTGGAATGGGCTTGGCGAGCGGACCGACAGCGGCGGTCAGTTCCTGTGCGAGGACATGCCGGAACTGATGGCCTTGGTGCGAACGCTCGGTAAGACGTTGGTCGAGACCTATGTTAAGGGCGAAGTCATTGCCCAGCCGCTGACGGGCGAACAGGATGCCGAGCGAATCTACTACGCCTCGATGGCGATCCGCGACCGCATGAACGCGATTGCACCGGGCGATCCGACTATTGCCGGCTTGACCGTCGCCGCATGGCTCGATCGCCAGAACGATTCCGGTGAGGCCAAGGCGGCTTTTCGCTCGATGATCGAAGGCCTGTGGTGCCAGGCGCTCGAAAAACTGCCGCTTTGGCACCTCATCGACAATGACCGCCGTATCACCAATGAGGTGTCGGAGCTGCAGTATTTCGTACGCGAGACCATGCAGTCCCTGGCGGATGATCTGGCTGGCGATCTCGGCGACCGCCTGCGATTGAACGCGCCGGTCAGGACGATCGAGCGCAGACCGGGAGGCGTTCGCCTCGCGTCGACGACGGGCTCGATCACGGCTCGAATCGCGCTGATCGCCATGCCGCCGATGATGGCTTCGAAGCTGGCCTTCGCGCTGTCGCTGCCGGCTGCCTTGCAAAAGGCCCTCGGCGTCTGGCAAAGTGGCGCGGTGATCAAAATACAGCTGCGCTATGCCACAGCCTTTTGGCGCGCCAAGGGCTTGAGCGGCATGGTGATGTGGCGCGATCCGCCGGCACTTTTTGCCTGTGACGCCAGCAAGGACGACGGCCACCCTGCGTTGGTCGTTTTCGTCGGCGGGCCGCTTGCCCTCCGCTGGCGGGAACTGGGAGATGCCGCGTTGCGCCGCGAGGTTACGGCGCGGCTGCAGCAGGCGCTCGGCACGGATGCAGGCAAGTTCACCGATTTCAGCTGTCGCGACTGGACCGATGATCGCTGGAGCGGCGGCGGCTATGCCGATCTCATCATCGATACGAGTGCCACCGAGGCCGAACAAACCATACTGGCCGGCGCGCCGCCAGTGTATTTCGCATCCTCGGAATTGTCGCCGTCGTTTCCGGGCTATGTCGAAGGCGCAATCGTGGCTGGGCGCATTGCGGCACAGAAAATCCTCTCGGAATTTAATCCGCAGTAATCACCAGCGCCCCATGGTCGCAGGCGAGTCGCTCGAGCCGGCGACCGTATGCCGCCGGGCCAGAGCGGCGGCGTGATTTGATCACGTGAACATGCGACTCGACGAAAACATTCGGCAACGAACTGCCTCGCCCTGCGATGACCGGATGTGGTCCGAATTCCGGTTTCAAATCTGTTACACGGCCAGTTTGCGCGCGTCGTTCGTCCGTTACCGGGTGCGGCTATGTTCGCTTCCACAGAAAAAGAAGATCGACGAAGGGAATGGCGATGCATACGAAAATCCGGACTGCCGGCAATGACCGCCGCCTGCAAGCGCCCGAGCGCAACGGTCGGTGGCCGAAGCTGGCGCTGCGCCAGCGCGCCAATGACCATCCGATGGCGCTGTTCGTGGTGCTGGGCACCGCCGCGTTCGCCGGCATGGCGTTCGCGCCGACAGTTGGTCCCGCCTTTGCTTCACTGAACCCGCCGGCAAACATCGTCGACGGCGCGCCGACCACGACCAAGACCGCGCGCCTGCCGATGCCGGAGATCGATTTTGTCTGCAAGGGGCAGGCCTGGGGCGCCGAGAGTGCGGACTGCCTGCGCGTCATTGCCGAGCAATCCGGCATTCACAAGGCGCGTGCGGTTCGCGTGATCGCCAATGCCCCGCCGCTGACCGATACGCCGAACGTTTTTTGATGCGCCCCGAGCGACCCTCCAGCGCTCCAGGCAGGCTCCCGCCGCATCGTCGGCCGGGAGTTTTTTCTCTGGCCTCTAACCCTTCGTTTGAGCATCGAATTTTTTCAAAAGCCGATTTCCACCAAGTCCGAGGTTCTAGCTGCCCAATGCCGCCTGCTCGGCGATGGCCGACAGCACGCCGCGCACATCCAGCGTGCTGAACGGCTTTTCCAGGATCTGCGGACGCTGCGGCGCCGGCAACGCCTCGATTTCGGCTTTCGCTCCGATCAGGTCGCCGGTGACCAGAACGAAGCGCCGCGCCAGATCAGGCTTTTCGGCGAGCAGTTCGCGATAGACTGATATGCCGCTGGTGCCGGGCATGCGCAGATCGGAAAAGACGATGTCCGGTGGCATGTGGCCGGTCAAGGTCGCGGCGGCCGATGCCCAGGCCGGCACGACTCGCGACTTGATGCCCATTAATTCCAGAATGTCGGACAGCGACGCCGCGACATCCGGCTCGTCGTCGATGATCAGCGCGTGACGCAATCCGCTCGAGCGCGACGGGGTTTCGCCGGCGGCGGCCGCGCCGGCGGAGATCGCCGGCAACTGGACGACGAAACGGGCGCCCCTCGGCAGAACTTCCTCGAACCAGACATTGCCATTGTGCCGTTCGATGATCGACTTCGAGATTGACAGGCCGATGCCGGTGCCGACGCCGACCGGCTTGGTGGTGAAGTAAGATTCGAAGATGCGAGAGCGAATCGCTTCCGGCACGCCCAGCCCGTTGTCCTCAACCGAGAAACAGGGATTGCCGCGATCGCTGCGAAACGTGCGAACCTTGATCAGCCGGTCGCCGCCGATGCCGGCCAGAGCGTGCTGGCTGTTGATGAGGAAGTTGGCGGCCACTTGCGTGACATGGTCGGCGTCGGCCATGGCCAGCAGCGGGCCGCTGGCGAAATCGGTATCGATAATGATGCCGGTCGACCTGGCGCCGTACGCAGTCACTTCGAGAGCCGCGCGGACCACCTGGTTGAGGTCCGTCTCGGCTTGCGCCGCCGGGTGCAGGCGGACCATTGAGAGGAAGCTCTTGAC
>NZ_RZSW01000248.1:0-8620 GCF_003997375.1 Mesorhizobium sp. M5C.F.Ca.IN.020.29.1.1
CCTCATCCATGCCTGGCCGGATCGCGTCGCCAAGGCGCGCGGCGAGCGCGGCCGTTTCGTGCTGGCCAACGGTTCGGGCGCCATGCTCGACGCCGCCGACCCGCTGGCGGGCGCGGCCTGGCTCGTCGTCGCCGATCTGCAGGGCAAGGCGCAGAACGCCCGCATCACGGCGGCAGCGGCGATAGATGAGACCGACATTCGCGCTACGCTTGCGCAAAAAATCGAGACAAGCCGTGAAACCAGCTTCGACCGCGACAGGCGCGCGGTGCGCGTGCGCGAAACCGTTCGCCTCGGCGCCATCACGCTGTCCGAACGTATGCTGCCGCCGCCGGCCGGCACTGAGGCGGATCGCGCCATCCTCGACGCCTTGCGCCAACACGGGCTGTCGCTTTTGCCGTGGGGCAAGGAGGCTGAAACGCTGCGTCAACGGCTCGGCTGGCTGCATCGCGGCCTCGGCCCGCCCTGGCCCGATGTTTCCGACGCCGCGCTCGACGATAGCCTCGACGACTGGCTGCTGCCGTATCTCTCCGGCGCGGCGTCCTTTGCGGCGATCGATCCGAGCGTGCTTTCGGCCGGCCTTATGGCATTGGTGCCGCACGATCTCCAGCGCAGGATCGAGGCACTGGCGCCGACCCATTTCGACGCTCCGTCCGGCAGCCGCGTTCCGATCCGCTATGATGGCGAATGGCCGGTGCTGGCGATCCGCGTCCAGGAGTTGTTCGGTCTCGACCGGCATCCCGCGATCGCCAGTGGCACCGTGCCGCTGACGCTCGAGCTTTTATCGCCGGCGCACCGGCCGATCCAGACGACCCGCGACCTGCCCGGTTTCTGGCGCGGCTCCTGGGCCGATGTGCGGGCCGACATGCGTGGTCGCTACCCAAAGCACGTCTGGCCGGAGAACCCGCTTCTCGCCACAGCCACCAGCCGCGCCAAACCGCGGGGGACCTAGCCTTTACCCTTTTCCGGCTATAAATCCTTGGCCATGATAAACATCCTGCGGGCGCCCGACTTCCAGCAAAGCCAGCGGCTGCGCCTTAACACGCTGATCAGGCTGCGCTGGCTTGCCATCGTGGGCCAGAGCCTGGCGGTTATCGTCGTTGCCTATGGGCTGAAGTTCCCGCTGCCCGTCAGTCCCTGCTTCGCGCTGATCGCCTGTTCTGCCTGGATGAACCTGTTGCTGACCTTCCGCTATCCGGCGGCGCATCGGCTGACCCCGCTGCCGGCTTTCGCCATCCTGACCATCGACAGCCTGCAGCTTGCCGGCCTGCTTTACCTGACGGGCGGCCTCACCAATCCGTTTTCAGTGCTGGTCACCGTGCCCGTGGTCATCTCGGCGACGTCGCTGCCGCTGCGCCTGACCGCCATCCTCGGCGCGCAGGTGATGGTGGCGGCGAGCCTGCTGGTGTTCTTCCATCTGCCGCTGCCCTGGTACGAGGGCGCGCCGCTGGAGATGCCGTTCATTTATGTCGCCGGCATGTGGATGGCGGTGTTTTCCTCGATCGCCTTCACCGCGATCTATGCCTTCCGCGTGGCCGAGGAAGCCCGGCTGCTCGCCAACGCGCTTGCCGCCACCGAGCTGGTGCTGCAGCGCGAGCAGCATTTGTCGGCACTGGACGGCCTTGCCGCCGCCGCCGCGCATGAGCTGGGCACGCCGCTTGCCACCATCACGCTTGTCGCCAAGGAGATGGAGAAGGCGCTCCGCAACGATCCGAAATACGGCGAGGACGTGACGCTGCTGCGCTCGCAGAGCGAGCGTTGCCGGGAAATCCTCAAGCGCCTGACCAGCCTGTCGTCCGAGGGCGAGGCGCATCTCTCTCGCATGCCGCTAACTTCGCTGGTCGAGGAGATGACTGCCCCGCACCGCGATTTCGGCATCTCGATCAAGCTTCGCCCTGGCGAGCGCATTGGCCCCGAACCCGTCGGGCGGCGCAATCCCGGCGTCATCTACGGCCTCGGCAATCTGGTCGAGAATGCCGTCGATTTTGCCCGTAAGAGCGTCACCGTGCGCTGGAGCTGGAACGAGGCCGCCGTCACCTTCTCGATCACCGACGACGGACCGGGTTTCCCTCCCGAAATCATCGACCGCATCGGCGAGCCCTATATGTCGACGCGCCAGGGCACCGAGGCCGGCGGCGGCCTCGGACTGGGGCTTTTCATCGCCAAGACCTTGCTTGAACGCTCGGGGGCCACGCTCTATTTCCGCAATTCCAACGAACCGGGCGAGGGCGCCGTCGTGCAGATATCGTGGCCGCGCAGCGTCTTCCTCAACCCTGAATCGGCTTCGGCCACCATGTTTGACACGGCTTGAATTGGACAATAGCGCTCCAAAACTATATCTGCGTAAAAATCGGGCAGCAGGAATTTAGAAGACGATGAACGGCGACGAAACGATTGGCGCAATGGTTGAAGGCGAGGACACCTCGCTGCTGATCGTCGACGATGACAAGCCGTTCCTCACGCGCCTTGCCCGCGCCATGGAAACCAGGGGTTTCGTAGTCGAGACCGCCGAGAGCGTCGAGGAGGCGGTGGCCAAGGCGCGCGCCAACCCGCCCGCCTATGCCGTGGTCGACATGCGGCTCGCCGACGGCAACGGCCTCGACGTCGTTGCCGCCATCCGCGAGAAGCGCGATGACGCCCGCGCCATTATCCTCACCGGCTACGGCAACATCGCCACCGCAGTGACGGCGGTGAAGCTGGGGGCCATCGACTACCTGTCGAAGCCGGCCGATGCCGACGACATTTTCGCCGCACTTACCCGCACGGCGGGCGAACGCGCCGCACCGCCTGAAAACCCGATGTCGGCCGACCGCGTGCGCTGGGAGCACATCCAGCGCGTCTACGAAATGTGCGACCGCAACGTCTCCGAGACCGCCCGCCGGCTTAATATGCATCGCCGCACGCTGCAGCGGATACTGGCCAAGCGCGCGCCGCGCTGACGCCTGACCGAACCGAAGGTTCGTGTCGGCGAATGGCGGAATCGATTTTCGCTGGGGATCACGCGCAAACTCAAAGTGCTACAGCGTGCTTTGCGCGCCCCAAAGGTTGCGCGGCGCTGTAGAGACTTGCCCCTGCCATTGGTGTTTGCGCATCATCGCATCGGGTGATGTTGACCCTGCCCGGCGGGTAGGCGACGCGACGGAGACGACATGCAGGACCAGAAGCAACGGCCGGTCTCCATTTTTCGCGAATTCCTCGACAGCGAGGCGGCAGGCGGCATCGTCCTGATGGCAGCCGCGGCACTGGCCCTGATCGTCGCCAATTCGCCGCTGGCCGAAGCCTATTTCGACGCCCTTCACGCCTATCTCGGACCGCTCAGCGTATCGCACTGGATCAATGACGGCCTGATGGCCGTGTTCTTCCTGCTGGTCGGCCTGGAGATCAAGCGCGAGATGCTGGATGGCCAGCTCTCGACCTGGCCACGGCGCGCCCTTCCCGGCATCGCCGCCGCCGGCGGCATGCTGGTGCCGGCACTTGTCTATGTCGCCATCAACCGCGACAACCCGGCCGCTCTGTCCGGCTGGGCGATCCCGACCGCCACCGACATCGCGTTTGCGCTCGGCGTGCTGTCGCTGCTCGGCAGCCGCGTGCCGGGGTCGCTGAAGGTATTCCTCACCGCGCTCGCCATCATCGACGACCTCGGCGCGGTCATCATCATCGCGGTGTTCTACACGACCGGCCTGTCGCTCGCCTATCTCGGCGCCGCCTTCGCGGTCATTGCTCTGCTGATCGTGCTCAACCGCATGAAGGTGCTGACGCTGGTGCCCTACATCCTGCTCGGTGTCGTCCTGTGGGTGCTGGTGCTGAAATCGGGCGTCCATGCCACGCTCGCCGGCGTGGCGCTGGCCATGACCATACCTTTGAAAGTCTCCCCGGGCATCGGGCATGATCTCGACCATTCGCCGCTGCACCGGCTCGAGCACTGCCTGCACAGAATAGTGCCGTTCGTCGTCATCCCGATCTTTGGCTTCGCCAATGCCGGCGTTTCGCTCGCCGGCCTGAGCGCAGCCGCCCTGGTCGAGCCGCTGACGCTGGGAGTCGCCGCCGGCCTCGTCGCCGGCAAGCTGGTCGGCGTGTTCGGTTCTTCCGCGCTTGCCATCCGGCTCGGCTTCGCCGACCTGCCGGTCAATGCCGGCTGGCTGCACATGATCGGCATTTCGCTGCTCTGCGGCATCGGCTTCACCATGAGCCTGTTCATCGGCCTGCTCGCCTTCGCCAGCAATGTCGAGCTGCAGGACGCGGTCAAGGTCGGCATCCTCGCCGGCTCCTTTATCGCCGCGATCCTCGGTGCCGCCGTGCTGCTGGTCGCGTCGGCTGCGAATGGGGCGGACGAGGAGATGGAATAAAGCTGCCGCTGCGGTTTCCAGGCAGCGCGAAGGGGTAGGAAGGCACAAACGTTCCAGTGAGACTAACCGAAGCGCTCAAACCCCTACTCGCTCTCACCTTCCAGCGCCGGCACCGCCACGCCGGCGAGTTCCGCCGCGAGCAGCCGCGCTGCACCGGTCCGCGCGATCCTCAGCATCAGCGCCTTGCGTGTCGCCGCCGCCAGGCGGTGCTCGGGCGCATTGCGCAGGATTTCGGCGCCATAGCCGTCGGAAAGGATAAAACCGCATCCCTCGGGAAAGATCTCCGAGGGTACGCCGGGATGTGTGGCGAAGAAGAAGCGGTCCGAATGCAGCCGGTAGTCCGGCCATTTACGGTCGACCCTGAAATCCTCGATCGAGGATTTGATCTCGATGATCCAGATGTCGCCCTGCCGGGTCAGCGCGACGAGGTCGGCGCGGCGCCCGGTCGCCAGTGACAGTTCGGGCAGCACATGCGCGCCCATTTCCTTGAGCAGACGCTGCACGCCACGCCGCACGAGCATGGCGCGCTCCGACTGACGGCCGTCGATAAGCGGGTTGAGAGGGACAGGCGAGATGATTGGCATGGGAGCACCATGCCAGACTTTGTTCACGGTTTGAACCCGTTTCTTGACAAACCCAACGGGAAACAATCGATTACAGCGGAACAAATCAGCGCCAGTGGGCTGGCTGGAGGTCTGAGTGGGAATTGAACCCACTACGTCGGTTTTGCAGACCGATGCGTCACCGTCCCGCCCTCAGACCTTGTTGCCTCTATGCCTAATCCATCAGCGCTTAGTCAACCTGTCGACGCCCGGATGTCCTTTCTCTGGCCGATTATCCGGTTAGCAAACCCGGCCTTCAACCAACGGGAATCACGCCCTCCAGAGCAATGATCCTCGTCTTTGCACAGCGTTCACGGATAGCTTTGAGCCGGCTGTACTCTGGAGAGCCGTACCATCCCATGAGGGAGGCCATGTCCGGAAACTCGACAATGACCAGGCGATGAGGATCCCAATCGCCTTCCAGCACTTTGGTGGCTCCGCCACGAGCGATGTACCGGCCCCCATAGCGCGCTTCGGTTGCTGGCACATCCCGGCGGTATTCCTCGAAAACGGCGGCATCGGTTATGTCTACATCAGCAATGAGATACGCTGCCATTGGCCCTACTCCCTGAAGAAAGCCAGTGAAGCAGCTCCATTAGCGGCCCCGCAACTAAGCCAGCGGTACTACGCCGCGGAGACGACTCGCGTTCTCCCCGGATTGGGCTAACTGTGCTCGTGGAGGCAGCTCTGGGAGGAGACGAACCATGCCGATGTATCTCACGCAATTCAGCTATACGCCCGAGACCTGGGCGCGCCTGATCGAAAACCCCGAGGATAGACGCGAGGCAGCCCGCACCTACATCGAGTCGGTGGGCGGAAAGCTGCACGGGTTCTGGTATGCCTTCGGAGAGCACGATGGCTGGAACCTGTGGGAGGCTCCAGACAACGTTTCGATGGCATCTGTCATGCTGGCTATCGGTGCGGGCGGGGCGCTCAGCTCATACGAGACCACCGTCCTCCTAAGCGTCGAAGAGACGATGCAAGCGCTTGGGAAGGCAAAGTCAATCCGCTATCGTCCGCCGGGAAAGCCCTGACCAACTCGCAGTGTCGACGCTGGAACTATTCTGGATGTTCTCGCGGCTTTTGGCTTTCTCACCTTCGACTGACGCGAATCCGATCTCGCGCGTGACGGATCGCTGGCCGTCCTGCAGCCTCGCGCCCGGCGAGCGGATGCTATGCTCGCCGTCCAGCTGGCAAAGCCGCTTGCGCGCTCGCCCGTGCCACGATCGCTTGCAGCGGCTCCGGCCGGTGCAGCAGAAATCCCTGGCCGAAGGCAACGCCCATACCCCTGAGGATGTCGAGCGAAGCCTGCTCTTCGATCTTCTCCGCCACCACGGAGCAGCCGAGGCTTCTGGCGATGCCGGATATGGCCGAGACGATTTCGCGGTCGAAGCGGCTCTCCGCAATATGCTCGATGAAGGAGCCGTCGATCTTGATGGCGTCGACGGGAAAGCGCCGGAGATATTCGAACGAACTCATGCCCGCCCCGAAATCGTCGAGGCTGACGCGGCAGCGTCGCTCGCGCGCCTTGCGGACGAACTGTTCGGCAGCAGTGAAATTGGTGACTGCGGCGGTTTCGGTGATCTCAAAGCCGATGCCGGCATGCGGCGCCCCGGTCTCATCGATGACGGCGTCGACGAAATCCCAAAGCTGCGGATCGCTCAGGGTCTGCGCCGACAGGTTGAAGCCGAGCGTGAGCGCCCCTGACTTCAGCGCCGGACCATGAAGCGAGAGCGCCGTCCTGATGATCCAGCGATCGAGCCGCGAGGCTATGCCGAACCGTTCCGCTGCCGGGATGAACTCGCCCGGCGGGATCAGCCGCCCGTTGCGCCCGGCGAGCCGCGCCAGGACCTCGACATGGCGGCTCTCTTGCAAAGGTGTTCCGAGCCGATGGATTTCCTGGCCGAACAGTTTCAGCCTTCCGTCTTCCATGGCATCGACGGTGTCGGCCGCTAGCCGCGCCGCATTGAGACCGCTGGAACCGGATGTTGTCTCAGGGGAGAACACCGCGAAGCGATTGCGCCCGGCGGCCTTGGCCGCATAGCAGGCGTCGTCGGCACAGGCGAGCGCGTCGGCCACCGCGGTATTCTCATCGGCGACAAAGGCGATGCCGATGCTGGCCGCGAGCTTGCGCGACGCCGCCGTCGAGCCGAGGTCGGCATCGCGAACCGCCGCGAGAACGGCGCCGGCGAGACGCTCGGCTTGCGCTGCGTCGCAATCAGGCACCAGCAGCGCGAACTCGTCGCCGCCGAGGCGCGCGGCATGCACCGACGGCGGCAGACAGCCCTGAATGCGCTTGGCGACGCGCTTCAGTGCAAGGTCGCCGGCGGCGTGGCCGGCGAAGTCGTTCAGTGCCTTGAAGTAGTCGAGATCGACGTAGAAGATCGCGAGCGGGCGCGCCGTTGCGATATGCTCGGCCAGCAGCCGGTCGAATGCAGCGCGGTTCAGAAGGCCGGTCAGCGCGTCATGGTGGGCCGCGTGGGCAAGTTCCTGCTCGCGTTGCTTCGCCTCGGTGATGTCGCGCACCGTGCCCAGGATCTGGCCCGACGACTGGGCGTCGGCGATGAGCCGTATCAGTGATTCGACATGTCTGATTTCGCCGTTCCGCTTGATGATGCGGTATTGCACGGCGACGACCTTTTGGGTTTGCAGCGGCGCCAAGTGGGCCCGCTCGGCGTCGGCCCTGTCATCCGGATGCAGATAGCTGTGCCAGAGGTCTTGCGACACCTCGTCGGTTTCGGCGACAAGCCCGAAGATTTCCCGCGTGCGCTGGTCCCAGTAGCTTTTGCGTGCGGCGAGATCGTGATGCCAGATGCCGGTGCCGCTGGCTGCTAACGCCAGGCGAAAGCGGACGTTGACCTGCTCAAGCTGTGCTTCCGCTTGCTTCTGCTTGGTGATGTCGGTCTGGACGCCCATCAGCCGGAGCGGCCGGCCTTCCGCGTCGCGCTCCACCACTCCGCCGCGATCGAGAACCCATACCCAGTGGCCGGATTTGTGTTTCAGCCTGAGCTCGGTCTCGATGGAATCGGTCAGCCCGGCAATGTGGCGTTCGCCGCTGGCCACCGCCCGCTCGCGATCGTCGGGATGCGTCAGTTGCAGCCAAAGGTCGCTTGTCTCGGCAAGCTCGCCCTCGCCATAGCCGAGCATCTGCGACCACATTGCCGAGTAGAAACAGTCGCCGGTCCTGAGATCCCAGTCCCAGACGCCAAGATGCGCGCGTTCGAGCGCCAGCTCCCAGAACTCTCCGTTGCGATCCTTCTTGTCAGCCATGCCCCTTGGACTTCGCCTGCCCCATCGCGGCCATTGTGCGGCAAAAGCAACGAAGAAACCGTTACTGCGCAAGGAGCCGGCGAAGGGGCCCACAGGAGGCACGGCGGGCGGTTGCTTCTCCGATGACAGGCACGTTGACCCCGGCCGGTCGCGACAACGAGGATGCGGAAGTCATCCGACTAGCGCCTATGCGATCACCTGCAACTGGTTCCATGAGTTGAGCAGCGGCTGTGTCCAGCGCTGGTGGATTTTACCTCAGGGCAATCGCTTCAGCTTGAGGATCACTTCCTGCATGTGATAGCAGGGAAAGCCGAGCCTGTTCAGCGCGGCAAAGGTCGACCATGTGCCCGTGCGTCCAAATCCCGCGCCGATTACCTTGAGCGCCATGTAACCCTCCCCCTTGGC
>NZ_RZSW01000249.1:0-8610 GCF_003997375.1 Mesorhizobium sp. M5C.F.Ca.IN.020.29.1.1
CCTATGTACCGGGCTGGCAGCTTCCCGGCGGTGGCGTCGAGCTGGGCGAGACGATGATCGAGGCGCTGGCGCGCGAACTCTCCGAGGAGGGCAATATTGCATTGACTGCGCCGCCGGTGCTGAAATCGATGCATTTCAACCGTCGGGCCAGCCGCCGCGACCATGTCGGGCTCTATTTGGTCGAGCAGTTCAATCAGACGGCGCCGAAGCTGCCGGACCGCGAGATCGCCGCAGCCGGTTTCTTTCCTCTCGACCGCCTGCCGGAGGCAACGACGCCGGCCACACTGCGACGGATTGCCGAGATTTTTGGCGGCGCGGCGGCGTCGCCCTACTGGTAGGTCACGCCGCCTTCCTGAACCGATTGCGATCATGCGGCGCCGCGTAGTCCAGTTCCGGCCCGACCGGCACGATGTGCGTCGGATTGATCGTTTCATGGCTGCCGTAATAGTGCGCCTTGATGTGGTGCAGGCTCACCGTGCCTGCGACCCCTGGGACCTGATAGAGGTCGCGCAGATAGTTCGACAGGTTCGGATAATCGGCGATGCGGCGCAGGTTGCACTTGAAATGGCCGACATAGACCGGGTCGAAGCGGACCAGCGTGGTGAACAGCCGCCAATCGGCCTCGGTGATGCGGTCACCGACGAGATAACGCTGGCGAGATAGGCGATCCTCGAGTTGGTCGAGCGCCGAGAACAGTTCGCCAAACGCTTTCTCATAGGCCGTTTGCGTGGTGGCAAAGCCGGCGCGGTAGACGCCGTTGTTGACTGAGGGATAGACCAGCGCATTGACCGCGTCGATTTCGCCGCGCAGTGCTTTCGGATAGAAATCGAGGCTGACATCGCCCCATTTGTCGAAGGCTGAATTGAGCATCCGGATGATCTCGGAGGACTCATTGGAGACGATTGTTTGTTCTCGCCTGTCCCACAGAACCGGCACCGTCACGCGGCCGGAATAGGCGTGATCGGCCTTGGTGTAGATCTGATGCAGGAAATCGAAATGGTAGAGCGTGTCACCGGTGGCGCCGTCCTTGGCCAGGAAGGTCCAGCCGTTGGCCCCCATGAAACGATGGACGACCGAGACGGAAATCACGTCCTCGAGTTTCTTCAATGCTCGAATGATCAGCGTCCGGTGCGCCCAGGGACAGGCAAGCGAGACATAGAGGTGGTAGCGGCCCGGCTCGGCCTTGAAGCCGCGCTTGCGGCCTTCGGCCGGCGTACCGTCAACCGTGACCCAGTCGCGCCATTGCGACTGCGCCCGCACGAACTCGCCGTCGCTGCCCTTGGTGTCGTACCCGCTGTCCTGCCATTTGCCGCCGACCAGCAATCCCATGCGATGTCCTTTCGTCTTCTTAGGGATGTAGGCACAAACCGACGATGCGGAAATCGCCAGGCGTTGAACAGTTCGTCAATCGCGAGGGCGGCAACCGAAGGGCGGCAAGCAAACGGCCGATTGCAGTTGCTGGAGATTGGTGCTAGCGGAAAATCCGCATGTTCGACTTCGCTTTGATCCGGTTCGACCGACGACGAAAGGGCGCCCGCGCTTGATGAAGCGCTGACTGGCGAACGCTGCCGTTTGCAGCAAACCTTTTCCCGTATACCGGAACGCAAAGACCATGAGCCTTGCCGACGTAAAATACCTGCCGGAAAAGCCGGCGCATGACCCCGAAATCGAAGCCATAAACGACGAAGCCTTCGGGCCGGGTCGTTTCGTGCTGGGCGCCTACAAGATCCGTGAGGGCGGCCCGCACGAACGCGCCCTGTCCTTCGTGGCCGTCCGTGGCGATATCGTTGTCGCTTCGGTGCGCATGACGCGCATCGCGGCCGGCTCCGGTCGCGCGCTGATGCTCGGACCGCTTGCCGTGCGGCCGGCCTTCAAGAGTCTCGGTATCGGCCGCCGGCTGGTGGCAATCGCGCTGGAGGCCGCCGCCAAGGCCGGCACGCCGGCCGTGATGCTTGTCGGCGACGAGCCCTATTACGGCCCGCTCGGCTTCAAGAGAATCCCGCGTGGGCAAATCTCCATGCCGCGCCCGGTCGATCTCGACCGGCTTTTGTCGCACGAGATCGTGCCGGGCGCGGTGGCAAGGCTGGTGGGGGAGGTTTGCCACGCCGATCAGGCAAGGATTGCCGCGAACGTCGCCGCGATGGCATGACCGTCCAGATGCGGTTGCGCCGTCCTGTCGGGCTTCGTAGCATGTGGCCGATGGTGCATGTCGCCCAAAAGTGCGCAGCGGTTTTGGGGTAACGACATGCATAAAAACAGAGAACGCGACGCGCTTTAGATAACGCGAGCGCTTTAGGTGGGGGACGCCGACATGAACCCGAACGGCCAGATTGCGATCGTCACCGGCGGCGGATCCGGCCTCGGCGAAGCGACGGCACGTGCACTGGCCGCGAAGCGCGCGGACGTTGCCATCCTCGACCTCGGCATCGAGCGTGCGGCGAAGATTGCGGCCGATATCGGCGGCATCGCCATCCAATGCGACGTAAGCAGCGCCGACGGCGGTGCTGCTTCAGTGGCGGAAGTGGTAAAAAAGTTCGGCGAACCCCGTATCCTGGTCAATTGCGCCGGCATCGCCATCGGCATGAAAACGATCGGCAAGGACGGCCCGCACCCGCTCGAGCAGTACCGCAAGGTGATCGAGGTCAATTTGATCGGCACCTTCAACATGATCCGCCTCATCGCCGACCGGGCCGCGAAACTTGAGCCGCTGGAGGGCGGCGAGCGCGGCGTCATCGTCAACACGGCATCGGTCGCCGCCTATGACGGTCAAATTGGCCAGGCGGCCTACTCAGCCTCCAAGGGCGGGGTCGTCGGCATGACGCTGCCGGTGGCGCGCGACCTTGCCCGGTCGGGCATTCGCGTCTGCACCATCGCGCCCGGCATCTTCAAGACACCGATGATGGCCGGCATGCCGCAAGAGGTGCAGGATTCGCTTGGCGCTGCGGTACCCTTCCCGTCCCGTCTCGGCGAGCCTTCCGAATATGCAGCCCTTGTGCTGCACATCATCGAAAACCAGATGCTCAACGGCGAGACCATCCGCCTTGATGGCGCCATCCGCATGGCGCCGAAGTAGCCGTCCATGAGTTCCTAAGTCGCCCCGCAGGCGAAGACCGGCCCGCTCGCCGGCCTGACGGTGATCGAGATGGCCGGATTGGACCGGTGCCGTTACCCGGCCTGATGCTGTCGGAGATGGGAGCCGAGGTGCTGCGCATCGAGCGGGCTGGGTCGACCCGGCCGTTTCTGACGCTACCGGATGAATACGACATCGACCGTCACGGCCGCTCCGTCCTGCGGATTGACCTGAAGCACTTGGAAGGCGCCGAACTGGTGCTGCGCCTTGCCGAAAAGGCCGACATGCTGATCGAAGGGTTTCGTCCCGATGTCATGGAGCAGCTTGGTCTTGGGCCGGACGCGGTACTGGCACGCAACTCGGCGCTGATCTACGGCCGCACGACGGGATTCGGCCAGAACGGACCGCTATCGGATCGTGCCGGCCACGACATCACCTACCTCGCCTATTCGGGTGTGCTGCGCCATCGGCCAGGAAGGAGGCCGGCCAGTCCCACCGCTCAACCTCGTCGCCGACTATGGCGGCGGCGCCGTGATGCTGGTTGCCGGCGCACTGGCCGCCCTGTTTGAGCGTTCGCGCTCCGGCAGGGGCCAAGTGATCGACGCCGCGATGACCGAGGGCGCTTCGATGCTGACGACACCTGTGCACGCCTTGATGGCAGCGGGCCTGTGGAGTGACATGCGCGGCGCGAACCTGCTCGATTCCGGCGCGCCCTTCTACGATACCTATGAGACGGCGGACGTACGTCGCCGTCGGCTGCCTTGAACCCCCGTTCTTCGCCGAATTCGCAAGACTGCTGCCGCTCGACGAACGTTTTGTACGCGGCCAATACGACAGGACATTGTGGCCGCAGATGCGCGCCGCCATTGTCGATCGAGTCGGGCAGAAGACACGGGACGACTGGGACCGTCTCTTTGCTGCGACCGACTCTTGTGTTGCACCGGTTCTGTCCCTGCGGGAAGCCAGGGATCATCCCCACAATCGCGCTCGCAACGCCTTTGTGACGTCGGGTGCGCTTGAGCGCCCCGCCCCGGCGCCGCGTTTTTCGCGCTCCCGGCCGACGCTTGCCGCTATGCCGGCCGATCACGATTGTCAGGCGGCGACCGTGCTGGCACGCTTCGGCCTTCCCGAAAATCGAAACTGAAGCCCTTGTCAAATCCGGTGTGATAGGTTGATAACCAGAGACTAAACATCAGCTTAAAACGGTGTGGATTTTGGCCGACCGGAAGAAGGACGTGATCCGCGAGACCGACGCCGAAGCGATCAGGCTGGCAAAGACGCTGATCCGCAGTGCCCGTTTCGGCGCGCTGGCGGTGATCGAACCCGGGACCGGTTCGCCGCTGGCCAGCAGGGTTGGCGTCGCCACCGATCTCGACGGCACGCCGCTGATCCTTGTATCGATGCTGTCCGCCCATACCGGCGCAATCCTTGCCGACCCGCGCTGTTCGCTGCTTGTCGGCGAGCCCGGCAAGGGCGACCCGCTGGCGCACCCGCGGTTGACGCTCGTCTGTCGGGCAGCACGGCTTGAGCGTGGATCCGGCGAGCACGCCCGCGCCGACCGGCGCTATCTCAACCGCAACCCCAAGGCGAAGCTCTATGCCGGTCTTGGCGACTTCTCGATCTTCCGCCTCGAGCCAGAGCGCGCCAGTCTCAACGGCGGCTTTGGCAAGGCCTACCTGCTCGAACGCGCCGATCTGGTCACGACCGCACCGATCGTCGAAGAGCTTGCCGCTGGCGAACAATCCGCCCTCGACCACATGAATGCCGACCATAGCGACGCAATCGCCGTCTACGCGCGCCACTTCGCCAAGGCGGTGGGCGACGGCTGGGTCGTCACCGGCTTCGACGCCGACGGCATGGACCTGGCGCTGGGCGACGATGTCTGCCGGGTGTTCTTTCCCGAGCCATTGAGGACGGCGCGCGAGCTCAGGCATGTTCTGGTCGACATGGCAAAAACCGGCCGAGTGGCGGATTAAACACAGTCCGACAGTTAATCGCGTCGGGCCAAAAGCAAGTCTTGAGGTTTGAGCGAGATGTTCTACGCTTTCCCGGTAGCGTTGAATCGCCAGCGCACATTCGCGAGTGAGCCTATGGAATCAGACGCTATTGCCCCCATAGCGCCGGATGAGCAGGAAGGCATGGGGGATCGATGGTCTCGAAAAAGCTAATTGCCAATGCCGAATCAGCGGCTGCGTTTCTGACGCTGATGGGCAACGAGAAACGACTGTTGATCATGAACTATCTGGCCGACGGTGAAATGTCGGTCGGCGCTATCGCCGAGAAGGTTCTGCTCAGCCAATCCGCCCTATCGCAGCATCTGGCCAAACTGCGGGCGCTCGATCTCGTCGAGACCCGGCGCGACCGGCAGATGATCTACTATTCCTGTAAATCCGATGCCGTGCGCGAACTTCTCAGCACTCTGGACGGGATTTTCGGCGAGGGTGAGCTATCGCAGATGGCATACCGCCCGCGTCGCTCCGGGACGTAACCGGCCAATGCATGTCGCCCAAAAGCCTGCCCTTGGGCTTGACCGAGGGTGCGAAGCGGTTTTGGGATAACGATATCCATAAATGCAAGAACTGGCCCGGGCACCCTTACCTCACTAACGATTCTAAGAGCGACTTGCGTCCAGTTGGACGCAGAAAGTACGCTCTAACACTTTGGATCCACGCGTCGTGCTGTCGGAAAGCTCACCACGATCGGGCCGATGCGAGTCAGCTGAGGCAAGCATGCGCCCCATTCGTATCGACGACCCGCAAGACCATCCGCGATACGAAAAGGACTGAACGGCTGGCGCTCTATCTCGGCGCCGAAGGCGAAGGCCTGCCCGAAAGCCTGCTCGCCCGTCTGCGGACGGTGCGGATCGATATGGCAGAAGGCTTCGACAGCCTGAATGTCGCCGCCGCGTCAGCCATCGCCTTACATCATTTTTCGGCAAGCAGCACCTGAGCCGCAGAAGACAGCATCACTGCCTGGGTTCAATGCGTCGATTCGGCCTTCTGCAGCGCCCGCACGCGATCGGCAAGGCTGCGTTCGCCGCTTCCCGCTTGGTTGGGTGCCGCAAGAACCTTTGCGATCGGCGACTCCGGCCCGTCGAGCGTCGCCGTCAGGGCGACGACTTGCGCCGCCAGGTCGCTCATCTGCTCACGCAATGCAGCGCTGGCGCGGCGCGCATCGTCGCCGTCTTCGGATTTGGATGCCTCGAAGGCGGCAAGCTCCGTTTTCAGTTTCTTGTTCTCGCGGGCCAGTTCCGTCAGCCTCGCCTCCAACCGCTCTCGGTCGCGGTCGAGCTTGGCGATGGCGTTTTGGGTGTCGTCGTCGTCCTTGACGGCCGCATCGCCCTGACTACCTTGCACTCCGACGAGACGAACCGCCGAGGCGTTTTCCACGCTTTCGCTTTTCGACTTTTGGCGAAGCCGCGCGATTTCCTTTTCGCGGCGGTCAAGCTTGTCCTCGCGATCGGCAAGCGTGGCGAGCAGGCGCTCGACCTTCTTGTCCAGTTCGCCGGTCCTTTTCTTCTCGGCCTTCAACGCGTCTCGTGCGGCCTTGCTCTCGGCCGCGCTCTCCTGTTGGCGCCTGTCCGCCTCCTTGCGCTGGCCACGCAGCACCGAAATGTCGTCGGCCAACCTTTGCAGTTCGGACTCGCGCGCCACAAGTTCGATCTGACGGCTGCTGGAAGAAAAGCTGGCGTCGTCATACATATGCTCCAGTTTTTTCAGCTCGAGCACACGCTTTTCCAGGGCATGTTCGGTTTGAGCAAGCCGATCCGACACAAGCTGCAGCTGGTCTTCGCGCTGTCGAAGGTCTTCGCCCTTGGCCTCGAGTTCGGAAAGGGCCTGTTTCTTGTCCTTCCGCTCGAGCGCCAGCTCCTTCAGGGCCTCGCGGCCGCGGCTGATCTCGACAAGCTGTTCGGCCGCCTTTTCGCGCAACGACTTGACGCTCATTTCGAGCCGGCGCGTCGACATGGCGAACTCGGCGCGGATGCGATCCTTCTCCGCCTGAATCTCGGCCAGCGTCAGCGGCATTGAGCCCTCGACGCGTTTGCGCGTCAGCATCACGGCCCGCCGCCAGATGGCCGGGGCAATCATCAGCGCCACAAAGCCGGCGCAGAGAAAGCCGAGGACAAAGAACAGGACCGACTGAACCAAGGTGACTATCCGTTATGGACCGTTAGGGACTGTGCCACGTTCGCATGACGGAATTCCAGTGCTGCGGCAAGGGTCTGCCGCAGCAATGTTCAAGTCTTCGACCCTGGAACCAATCGGGATGACGAGGCAACCGCCTGCTCAGAACGGATTCCAGGTGGCACGCTGGGTAAGCTTGAGATAACCGAGATTAACGCCAAGCCGGGCGCCGACGCCGGTACGGATCGGCACCAGCAGCACATTGTTGTTCTTCATCACGTTGAAGCCGACGCCAGCCACGAGATAGGCGGAGCCGGCAACGCCGCCGAAACGATTGTAGAGGCTGTTCACATCGTCGAGATTGTAGACCAGCATCATCACCCGCGAGCCCTCGCCGCCAAAATCCCAGCCGAGCGACGGGCCCTGCCAGAACACTTTGTGATCGCCGGCATTCTTGGTGTAGAGCGTGCCTTCGCCATAGGTCAGGCCACCGATCAGTGCGCCCGAGCCCTCCTCGCCAAGCAAATAGCCATTAGGCAGGCCGTAGGAGGCGAAAATCTTCTCGACGACGGTGGCGAGCCCGCCCGATGTTGCGCCGAAGAATTTATGCCCGGAATCGACGATCTCCTGAGCGGTGTATTCCTGGGCCCGCGAAGGGGAGGTTGAAAAGACGACGACAAGGCCCATCAGAGCGATCGCCATTGAGGTGACACGGGAAAAACTCCGGTCAGAGATGACACGGGAAACCCGGTCAGAGACGACACGGAGAAAACTCCGGTCGGTGATGACACGGAAAAAGCTCCGGTCGTAGTATCGGGAAAACATGCTTCCAATCTCCGTCAGGGAGCACTTTCGCCGACGCCTCGCATCCGTGCGGCTCTTTGGCGGCCGCTAAGGATGACTGTTATGGGCAAACTATGCCGTAATCCTTTTTCAACCATTAAGCTTTCACATGAAGATGGCGGTTAGAAGGCTGGTTTCGAGCCGGTTTCGCGTCGGTTGCGCAGTATCCGCCCCCTGCGTGAACACACCATTTTCGATAACGGCAATTCCGGATTTGTTGCTGCACGCTCAGGCGCTGTGTATTCAGTAGGCCTTGGGAGAGAGCGTGATTCGTGTGGACAGGCGTGACCATTGATCGCCCGGCCATTTTTAGTGAAATTTTGCAGGGACTTTCGCCGATGGCCGAGCTTTTCACCGTTTCCGCACCCGATCTCGCAGCGCTTTTGTGCAGCCGGGTCTGCCACGACATCATTTCGCCGGTCGGCGCCATAAACAACGGGCTTGAGCTGCTCGACGAAGGCGGCGCCGACGAAGATGCCATGAAATTGATTCGCCAGAGCGCCAGAAACGCTTCGGCCCGCCTGCAATTCGCCCGCATCGCCTTCGGCGCAGCCGGTTCTGCCGGCATGATGA
>NZ_RZSW01000024.1:0-26783 GCF_003997375.1 Mesorhizobium sp. M5C.F.Ca.IN.020.29.1.1
ATCTGCGCCGTGCCGCCATGGGCGAAGACGGCATCGCGCAGCGTGGTCGCGCGGCCGTCGTGCAGGTAGCGTTGGCGTAGGCGGATGCCGACGAGCGGGGCGGTCCGCCATTCGGCGCCGATCGCATCGCCCTGGACGATCTTGTCGTCGAGCGCCGGCCCCATGTCGTGCAGCAAAAGGTCGGAATAGAGCCGGACCTCGCCGTTGATGCCCTCCAGCGCCGGCACATGGCATTTGGCGCAACCGACCGAGGCGAAAAGCCGTCCGCCATGGTTGCCGAGCATCGCGCTTTGGCTCGATGAAGGTGATGCGGCCCGGAAGGTCGCCGAGAACGGGATCAATGCGCCATAGGCCAGGGCTGCCAACAGAGCCACCCCGACGAAACCAACGCCGATCAGGCGCCAGGCGCCGCCGGCCTCTCGAGCCGGCCGACCCGGGTGGTGATGCCGAGCGCGATCATCACCATCAGGAACAGGAACTGGTCGACACCGAGGATGACGCGGCGCAGTTGCGGATTGAGGGTGATCTCCGAATTGAGAATCACCACGCCGATGAACGCGACGATGAACCACGGGAACGGGATCGGCGCGGCCTCTTGCGCCCTGTTACGGCTGCGAAACACCAGGCTGGCGGCGAGCAAAAGCGGGACGAGCATCAGCACTTTGCTGAACTTGACCAGCGTGGCGGTATTCAGTGCGTCATCGGAAATAGCGAAGGAGGCGCCGTAGACCTGCGCCAGTTCGAAAATGCTCGCCCCGACGAACACACCATACAGGCGGTCGTCGAGATGCGGCAGCCAACCGCCCAGGAACATGACCGGATAGGCGAGCAACGCCACCGTGCCGCACAGCGTGATCAAGGCGATGGCGATGCCGGCGCTCTGGTCGCGTGCACGCACGAGCGCGGCCATGGAGAGGATCGCCGCGGCGCCGCAGACGGCGCTGCCGACCGCGACAAGCAGCGCGATCTCGGCGTCGAGCCTGAACAGCTTGCGCGCGATGGCGTAGAGCAGCGTCAGCACCAGGATCAGCTCGATGGCCGCCACCGCGAGCGGCATGAACCCCAGATCCAGGAACAGCCGCGTCGTGATACGGAAGCCGACCAGCACCACGGCGAGCCGCAACAGATAGCGCTTGGTGAAGTCGAGCCCCGGGCGCAAGGCGTCCGGACAGGCGAAGCTGCTGCCGATCAGCAGTCCGAAGAGCATGGCGACGAGGACCGGGTTGCGCGACAGCGGCTCGCCCAGTCCGCCGGCGATCCAGCCAGCCGCAAGGGCGAGTGCCGCAGCAACGATGACGCCAGGCAAGACCGGACGCACTTTTTCCGGCGCATGGGAGAGCGTCAGGGCGAGGCTCATGGCTTTGCCCCATCGGGCAGGCGGAGCACTCGCAGATAGGAGGCGACCGCGTCGATCTGTGCGGAATCGTCTTCGATCGGCTGCGCGCCCGCCTCGCGGCTGACAGTCGCGCTGGTGACGCCGAGTTCGTTTGCGAAAGCGTTCGCCACCATGTCTTCGAGGGTGGCGATATCAGCCTTCCAACCGTATCGACCGACCCGCGATGCGCCTTGGGCGTCGACGACGTGATGTGCGCGGCCTTTGATGCCGTCGCCCTTGCTGATCGCCTGAGCTTCGATGACGCCGTCGGGTATCTCGTCGATCCTGGCGATACCGTAGAGAGCGAGCGGCATGCGCAGCGAAATCACATTGGCCCGGCCTGGCATCGCCGCCGGCACGATCCCCATGCCGGCGCGCAACGCATGGCGTCTGGCGACCGGACTGTTGGGATGATCGATCGGCACCGTGCGCCCAGACCCCGGATCCATGTGGGCTATCCTGCGCGCAAAGAGGCTTTCATCAGTGCTCGCGCCGCCGGGGCCGGGATGGCAGGCCACGCAGGACGCCGCATTGAACAATGGGCCGAGGCCCATGCGCGGCGTGAAATCGGTCTGAAACACCTGTTTTCCGCGCGCCGCAAGATTGGCGTCGGCGGCAGCGCTCTGTGTCTCCTGCGTCGCTGCCGCCGCGCCGTGCTCGTCGAAGGCCCCAACCTCGACGAGCGCCCCTTCGTGGCCCGGAAATCCCGGAACCTCGCCGCCAATCGTTATCCAGATATGCTGTGCGTCCGCCGACGTCGCGATCGCGCGAAGGCGATCGGCTCCCAAAGGGCCGAGCCCTGGAACCTCGATCGTCGCGCGGGCGAGAAGCCGGCCGTCCTGGCTCACGCGCAGGAGCGAACCGTCGCCGCGGTTGGCGACAAACAGATCGGACCCCCCAGCGAGCGTCGTATGGCTCGAGAACTGCGGATTGGCGATTTCGGGATTGGCAGCGGCAACGTCGACCGGATGGTCGAATTCCGGCAGCGAGATCGTGCGGGTCCTGGCGACCGTGAAATGCCGGCGGTCGTCCTCCAGTTCAAGCAGCACCAGCCGGTCACGGCCCGGATCAGCGATATAGAGAGCGCGGTCCGGGTTCCACTTGAAGGCGATGCCGATGACGCCGGGATCTTCGCCGATGCCGTGGCCGGCACTCACCGTGCCATGGCCGGTGCTTACCGTGCCCAGGCCGGTGCTTACCGTGCCGGGCCCGGCCAAGCCGTCGACGCCGTCCTGGACATGGATTTGAACCAAGCCGCCATCCGCGGTGACGGCGGCGAACACGGCAAAGCCGCTGCCGTCCGGCGACGGACCGAGAAACGCCGTTCCGAGCGCCCCCGTCTGCATTCCGCCCGATGTCAGCTGGCCGCTTGCCCGATAATTCAGCAGCTTGCCAAGCCAGCCGCTGGGCTGTGCTTTCGGCGTCTGCTCGCGATCGGTATGCCGGCCAGCGAACACGCCGCCGGCCTCGCGGCTTGGCGCGTTGGCGAGCGGGCACCGTCGGGGTCGACGACGGTGACGTTGCCCTCGCCATTAATCCCGCTCGGCGCGTTAGCGATCCAGGGCCTTCCGAAGGCGTTGTTGATCGAAATGTATCGCGGTCCAGACGCGGCTGCGAGGCGTGCGGTTCGAGCCCCGGCATTGTACCGCTGGTTGAGGAACCGTTCACTCTGTGCCGTGTAGAGCTGAACCCTCGCATCTCCATTGTTGAGCTCTTGCGGAACGATAATGGTGCCACCGGACTTGCCCGCGCGCGGATCGATGGGCAGGATCGTCCCGGCCTCAAATGCTGGATCGCCTAGCGGTGCGCCGAAATTGCTGCCCACTGCGACGAGAACCCTGAGCGGATCGAGCATCCGGCCTTCGCGCGTCGCCATCAGGAATTCCGGATTTGCCGGTATCGGCCCGCCGATAGCGCCCCACCTCGCGCACGCCGGCCACGTCGGGCAGCCCGACGGCGACGATTCGAGCGTTCAGGCGCCAATCGGGGGTCTGATCTCCAGCGATCCCCGAAGCCGGCAGCAGGCTGAGAATTATCACCGCTGCCGTCGACAGCGTCCGGCGAGAAGAAAAACCCGACGGCACGGACCATCCCGGGTCTGATGAGTCCTGACGAAATCTGTTGCGGCCACTGCACTGCCTGTTCGCATCGCGAGGTCTCCGGCAGTGGCAAGCGCTTGGTGACGCCTGCCACTCACGATGCAACGTTTCGAACATGCTCGCTTACGGATCGCTTACGGCATTCGGCGTGACCGGCTCGCCGAGCATCGCTGCTATGATTTGAGGTCGCGCTGACGTTGCCGGCGCGAACGGCCGGTCGTTCAATCGGCCGGAACGCTTTCCAGTCGCTCTCCGCCGGCCTTTGCGATGAAGCTACGCCAACCGCCATATGCCGAAATGTCGATAGCTCGTGACAACCCGGCGGTTTCGACCAGGAAGCCTTTGGCCGATGTCCCCTCGTCGAGCTCGATCGTGCCTATGCCGAGCGGCGGCGGGATCGCGGCCACGAAGCGTCCGAACGCGTCTGGCGAAAGCCGCCAAACCTCGACATCGATCGCCGCCCCTTCGCCATCGGCAACACGCACGAGCCCCGGCTTCGGCACAGATTGGCCCGCGAGCGCGTAAAGCTGGTAGGAGGCGACCGTCTTGGCGGCCCTGCTCATTCGGCCTCCCAGCGCGCAGAGCTGGCCGTTGAGCGGCATTCCCGACAAGTGCGCGCCGACGACTACGATCTCGATCATGTCGTCATCGAAGTCGGGGATTTTGGCGGGGGAAGCAGGCATCGTCCAGCCAGTCGCGCCAAGGCCGAGACCGCTGGCTGCATGGAGCTCGCTGGCCAGCGACGCCGTCAGGGCGTCCCTGCCGGCGGCGGCAAGCAGGGTGACGCTCATCGGCAAGCCATCGTCGCGCTTCCCCGTCGGTATGGCGATGCCGCACATGTCGAGCAGATTGACGAAATTGGTGTAGGTGCCGAGCCGGCTGTTGGTGACGATCGGATCGGCCAAGACGGCGCCGATAGTGTAATGCGTCGGCGCGGTCGGTACGCAGAAAAGGTCGACCGAGGCAATGACAGGCGCCAGCCTGACCTTGTAGGCCTGCAGCGCATAGAGGCCGTTGAACGCGTCTGCCGCGGAGAGCTTTCGCGCCCCGCCGATGATTGTGCGCGTCACCGGATGCATGGCCGCTTCGTTCGCGTCCATGAAATCCGCAATCGCCGCATAGCGCTCCGCCACCCAGGCGCCTTCGTAAAGCAGGTTGGCGGTGGCGTAGAAATCGCCGAACGGGATTTCGACCAATCGGCAGCCAAGCTGTTCCAGCGTCCACAGCGCCGTTTCGAATCCCGCCTGCATGGCCGCGTCGCCAAAAAATTCCCGGTCTGCTTTTGCCGGAACGCCGACGGTCAGCATAGGCGGGCGCGGACCGAGTGATGGTGCCGCGATGGAGCGCGAATAGGGATCGGCGTCATCCTTTGCCGCCGCGGCCCTGAAGACGCTATAGGCGTCATCAACGGTGAGCGCAAAGACGGAGACGCAGTCGAGCGTGCGGCAGGCCGGCACCACGCCGGCGGCCGACAGCGCGCCGACAGTCGGCTTCAGCCCGACGATGTTGTTGAGGCCGGCAGGCACGCGGCCGGATCCCGCGGTATCGGTGCCGAGTGCGAAAGAAACGATGCCGTGCGCCGTCGCCACAGCCGAGCCGCACGAGGAGCCGCCCGGCACCAGTTTAGGATCGATCGCGTTTCTCGGGATTGGATAAGGTGTGCGCACGCCGACGAGCCCGGTGGCGAATTGGTCGAGATTGGTTTTTCCGACGACCAGCGCGCCGGCCGCCCTCAGACGCGCGACGACGGTGGCGTCTTTCGCCGGTAAGTAGGCATATTCGGCGCAGGCCGCCGTGGTCGGCATGCCGGCAACATCGATGTTGTCCTTGACCGCGAACGGCACGCCCCAGAGCGGCTTTGCCACGGGATCGAATCCGCCGAGTGCTTCGGCTTCGGCGAGCAGGTCCGCCTTGCTCGCCAGGTGGATGAAGATGCCGGGATCGTCCGCTTCCGCTATGCGCTGGAACACGGTTTCAATTACGGTCGCGGCTGACGTGCCAGAGGCATAGGTCGCGTGCAGGCTCCCGAATTCAAAACGGATGTCGCTCATTTCGTCTCGTCCAGAATGGCCACCGGCAGATTCCACTGGATCAGCACGACGCAGCCGTCTTTCGTCCACACCGAATGCTCGGTCCCGACCAGGTTCAGGATCACGCTTCCGGCAGGATAGTCGCCGTTCTCGTCGCTCTGGGTGCCTTCCAGCACGACGATGGTTTCGAGCCCGACATGACGATGGCGCGGCACGCCGGCGCCGGGCCGATAGTTCAGGATGGCGACGGACGGTTCGGCCGGTCCGCCCTTGAGCAGCCAATGCACCGTGATGCCGTCGCGAAAATGCTCGAATGCCAGATCACGCCAGCCCCCGCGGATGAGAGCCGGGTATGCAATGTTAGGCATCGGCAATTCCCTTGAGCACCTGGTCAGTCGTCGCCGTCCAGCCGACGATCGCGCCCTGCGCCCTGATCATGGCCAGCGCGGCCGCCTTGAATTCCGGAAAATAACTCTCCGTCGCATCCTCGGCCAGCAGGCATTCATAGCCACGGTCGTTGGCCTCGCGCATCGTCGTCTGCACACAGACTTCCGTCGTGACCCCGGCAAAGACGAGCTGCTGCGCGCCGAGCCGCTTCAGGTCCTCACCGAAGCTGGTGGCATAGAACGCGCCCTTGCCGGGTTTTTCGATGACGATCTCGCCAGGCAGCGGGGCAAGCTCGTCGAGGATCGCCGTTCCCGGCTCGCCGACGATCAGCACACGGCCCATCGGGCCAGCGTCGCCGATCCGGATCGATGGATTGCCGCGATTGCGCTTGGCCGGCGGCAGATCCGAGAGATCAGGCCTGTGGCACTCCATCGTGTGGATCACCGGCAGGCCGGCGGCGCGGAAACCCTCGATCAGCTTCTTCACCGTCGGCACGATCGCCACCACCCGGCTGACGTCGTTGCCGAGGCTGGCGCCGAAGCCGCCCGGCTCGGCGAAATCGCGCTGCATGTCGATGACGACCAGCGCCATCGCCTCAGGCTTGAAGGCAAACGGAAACGGCAGCGCGTCTATCTCCGCCATCAGTGATGTCCCGCCATATGTTCGCCGATCGTCTGGACGCTCGCCTGCGCGATCGGCGTCTCATAGACCAGCGCGCCGTCGGACATGACGAAGATGCGGTCCGAAAGTTCAAGGAGCTCATCGAGATCTTCCGACATCAGCAGCACCGCCGCGCCGGCGTTGCGCGCCTTCATGATACGGGCGCGAATTTCGGCGACGGCGGAGAAGTCGAGGCCAAAGCAGGGATTGGACACGATGAGAAGATCGACCTCGCCGGTCAGTTCGCGGGCGAGCACCGCGCGCTGCACATTGCCGCCGGACAGCGATGAAATCGGCGAGGCGAGCGAGGCCGTCTTGACTTTGAACTGCTCGACCAGGCGCGTCGCATAGTCCCTGATGGCGCTCATCTTGATCCAGTTGATCGGCTTGCCAGCCTCGTTCAGGTCGAAAGTCCGGAAAGCCATGTTTTCGGCAACCGTCATCCTCGGCGCGCAGGCATTGCTCAACGGTTCCTCCGGGATGAAGCGCACATTGAGCATGCGTGCCTCGGCGCGGCTGGCGCCGTAGGGCGATCCCTTCACCAGAACGTCGCCGGCATCACGCGTACGCTGCCCGGCAAGGACTTCTAAAAACTCCTTCTGGCCGTTCCCGGAAATGCCGGCGACGCCGACGATCTCGCCGGATTTGACATCGAGTTCGCCGATGTTGATGGTCTTCAGGCCGGTGCGGTCGGGCGCCTTCAGCGACTTCACCGTCAGAACCTGCCTGGCATCGGCCGGCACTGGAGCGCGCGAATCGAGCGCGGCGATCGGCTGGTCGCCGATCATCATCGCCGCCATCTGCTTGTGAGACAGCTCCGACACTTTCCCCGTTCCGGTCAATCTGCCCTTGCGCAGCACCGTGATGTCGTCGGCGAAAGCCGTCACCTCGTGGAATTTGTGCGAGATCATCAGCACGGTGAGATCGCCCGCCTTGGTCATGCCGCGCACGAGGCCCAGCACTTCCTGCGCCTCGCCGGGGGTTAGCACCGACGTCGGCTCATCCAGCACCAGAAAGCTGCGGCCGAGATAAAGCTGCTTGATGATTTCGAGCTTCTGTTTCTCGCCGGCGGCGAGTTCGGCCACTTTGACGTCGAGCGGCAGCTTGAACGGCATCCGCTCCATGAATTGGGCAAGTGCGGCGCGCTCCTTGCGCCAGTCGATAATCCCCGGCACCTTTTCGCGCGAAATGACCAGGTTCTCGGCACCCGTCAGCGACGGGACCAGGGTAAAATGCTGGTAGACCATACCGAGGCCGAGCGCCGAGCCATCCTTCGGACTGGCGATCCCGACCTCGCGGCCGTCGATCAGAATGTCGCCGGCGGTCGGGTGATAAAAACCCATGATGCATTTGACCAGCGTCGACTTGCCCGCGCCGTTTTCGCCAAGCAGCGCATGAAACGATCCCGCCGGCACCTTGATGGAGACGTTGTCCAGCGCGGTGAAGGCGCCGAAGCGCATGCTCATGCCGATGGTCTCGACGCCAAGCGCTTTTTTGCCGCGGTCACTCATGGTCGAACCTCATGGCAACTGGGCAACGAAGGACGCCGAGTTCGACACCGCGCCAAACACGCCGCCTTGCATCTTGATCATCTTGATCGCAGCGAGATGGTTGCCGTAGTCGGTCGCCCCGCAGCAATCCTCCAGCATCACGCATTCGAAGCCGCGGTCGTTGGCTTCGCGCATCGTCGTGTGCACGCAGACATCGGTGGTGATGCCGGTCAGCACGATGTTTTCGATGCCGCGCTGGTTGAGGATCAGTTCCAGGTCGGTGGCGCAGAACGAGCCCTTTCCCGGCTTGTCGATGATCGGCTCGCCTTCGGCCGGATAAAGGTCGGGGATGATGTCCCAGCCCGGCTCGCCGCGCACCAGGATGCGCCCGCAGGGTCCGGGATCGCCGATGCCGGCATTGATGCGGCGCGAGCGCCAGCGTTTGTTGGCCGGCAGGTCGGCGAGATCGGGCCGGTGGCCCTCGCGCGTATGAATGATGGTGTAGCCCTTCGCCCGCATGGCCGACAGCACCGATCTGATCGGCTCGATCGGCGCCCGCACCAGCGAGAGATCGTAGCCCATATGATCGACATAGCCGCCCGGCCCACAGAAATCCGTCTGCATGTCGATGATGATCAGCGCCGTGTTGTCGGGCCGAAGCTCGCCATTGTAGGGCCATGGATAGGGATCGGCATCGATATAGCGCTGCGTGACCTCGGCTCTGGCGTTCATTGAGAAAAACTCCAGTCTGGAAACGTCATTTGGTGATCGACAGTTCGTCCGGCGCGCCGGCCAGCGAACGGCTCGGCGACGAGGTGGCGATCATGATGACGAGGGTGAGAATGTAGGGTGCGGCGTAGAACAGATAGTAGCCTTGCGTGACGCCGACCGATTGCAGCGCCGGCCCCAGCGCGCCGGCGCCGCCGAACAGCAGCGCGGCGGCAAAGCAGCCGAGCGGGTTCCAGCGCGCGAAGATGACCAGCGCCACCGCCATCAGCCCCTGTCCCGACGAAATGCCTTCGGTCCAGCTGCCGGGATAGTAGAGCGACAGATAAGCGCCGCCGATGCCGGCCAGCGCGCCGCCGATACCGGTGGCGATGAGGCGCACCGTATTCGGGTTGAGGCCCATGGCGCGCGCGGCGTCGGAACTGTCACCGACCACGCGCAGGATCAGGCCGGCGCGGGTGTTGCGGAAAGCCCACCACAGGAACACGGCAAGTGCTGCGCCGATCAGGAACAGCACATTGACGTTGAGCGCCGCCTGCACCTGCGGAACGTCGGACCAGCCGCCAAAGGGGATGGCCGGCAGGTCGGGCGCCGAGGGCTGGATGAACGGTTTGCCGAAGAAGAAGGCGAGACCCGAGCCGAACAGCATCAGCGCAATGCCGATGGCAATGTCGTTAACACCACGGAATTTGCAGATCCAGCCGTGGAACAGGCCGAAGCAAAGACCGGCAGCGGCGGCAGCCAGCAGGCCAAGCCAAGGCGAGCCGGTCATCACCGCGACGGCATAGGCGGTCATCGCGCCGAACACCAGCGTGCCTTCGAGGCCGAGATTGATGCGCCCTGAACGCTCGGTGATGGCTTCGCCCAGCGACACGAAGATGAAGGGCGTCGACACGCGGATGGCGCCGCCGAGCATCGCGAGCGGAACGCCCCAGAGGCCGATCTCGGTTGCATTCATCAGGCAGTTCCCTTCAACAGATCGGGCCTCTGCCAGAGGTCGGGATTGAAGGCCTTGAAGCGGCCGTAGAAGGTTTCGCTGAACAGGATGACGACGAAGAGCATGCCTTGCAGCACCAGCACGGTGGCGTCGGGGAGATCCATGCGGCGCTGGATCAGCCCGCCGGAGGCGTCGATGCCGCCAAGCAGGAAGGCGACCGGGATGATGGCGAGCGGATTGTGGCGGGCGAGGAAGGCGACCAGAATACCAGTATACCCGTAGCCAGCGGCGAGCGAGGCGTTGGCGCTGCCTTGCACGGCGGCGACTTCCAGCATGCCGGCAAGGCCGGCGAAGCCGCCGGCCAGCGCCGTGAAACCGACGATCAGCGGCCCGACGGCAAGTCCCTGCACCTGGGCTGCCCTGACATTGCCGCCAGCGATGCGGGCGGCGAACCCCCAGCGGGTCTTTTCGATCAGCAGCCAGGACAGAATGCAGGCGATGACGCCAACGACCAGGCCCCAATGCACGTCCATGCCCGGAATGTTGCCGATGCGGTAGGCCTCAGCCAACGGCTCGGTCGACGGTTTGTTGAGCGAGGCGGGATCGCGCAGCGGTCCTTCCACCAGATGGTTCATCAGGGCGATGGCGATATAGGCCATCAAAAGGCTCGATATGGTTTCGTTGACGGCACGGTAGTGGCGTAGCGCGCCGACGGCACCGATCCAGATGCCGCCGGCGGCCAGGCCCGCCACGCCCATGGCAAGAATAACGAAAAAGGCGGGGGCGCCGCTGGCGGCCACGCCTATGGCAGCCGCGGCGACGCCGCCCAGCACGATCGCGCCTTCGCCGCCGATGACGACAAGGCCGAGCCGGGCAGGCAGAGCCACGCAGAGCGCCGCAAGCAGCAAGGGTGCGGCCCGCGACAGCGAGTTCTGGACCGAGAACCACGAGCCGAACCCGCCGCGCCACATCGTTTCATAGAGCTGCGCCGGCGATTTGCCGACCAGCGCGATGAACAGGCTGAACAGGGCCATGCCGACAATCAGTGCCGCGAGCGGGATGACGAAGGCTTCCGCGCGCCGGGCGATCCATTCGAGCGCCGTCGGATAGCTTTTGGCGCCGAGCATCACTGGCACGCTCGCGCTGCTCACGGTGTCTGCCATGGCCCCCGTCTCCGATCCATGCTCAAGCGGTCGAGCCGACGACACCCTCGACGAGATAGTCCATGCTTTCCAGTTCGATCGCGGCTTCGACGAAGGTCTGGCCCTCGGTTGCGACGACGTCACCCTTGTTGTTCTTCAACGGCCCCTTGATTACGGAAAAGCCGCCCTTCATCATTTCGGCGAGCGTGCCGTCGAACTGCGCGCGCGCCGCCTCGCTGACGGCGGGGCCGAGCGGGCTCATCTTGACGAAGCCGTCGGCCAGTCCGCCGCGCGTGAAATTGGGCAGCGGCTTGCCGGCCACGAGGTCGTCGACGAACATCTTGTAGACCTTCGCCCAGTTCCATTCCGCGCCGGTCAGGTATTTTTCGGGCGCCAGCGGGCTCTGATTGGCATGGTAGCCGCAAATGAAGGCGCCGCGCCCGGCCGCCGTTTCGACCACCACTTTCGGGCTGTCGACATGGCAGGTGATGACGTCGGCACCCTGATCGACCAGTGCGTTGGTGGCCTCCGCCTCCTTGACTGCCAGCGACCATTCGCCGGTAAAGATCACCTGGCAGGTGATTGCCGGGTCGACCGAGCGTGCGCCGAGCAGGAAGGAGTTAATGTTGAGCAGGACCTGCGGAATGGGCTTTGCGGCGACGAAGCCGATCTTCTTGGTCTTGGTGGCGTGGCCGGCGGCGACGCCGTTGAGATACTGGCCCATGCCGATATAGCCGAAATAGGAACCGGCATTCATCGGATGCTTGTCGTTGTTCCACATGCCGCCGCAATGGCGGAACTGCACGTCGGGGAATTTCGCGCACATGGCCAGCATGTGCGGATCGAAATAGCCGAACGAGGTCGGGAAGATCAGCGAGGCGCCGTCGAGGTTGATCATCGATTCCATCGACTTCTGGACATCGACCGTCTCGGGGACGTTCTCCTCCTCGACCACGGAGATGCCCTCGATGGCCTTCAATGTGGCGGCACCCTCGGCATGCGCCTGGTTATAGCCGTAGTCGTCCTTCGGTCCGACATAGATGAAGCCGACAGTGACGGCAGCGGCGAATGCCCTGCTGATCGGGAATGACGCCCAGGCCAGGCCGAGCGCCGCTCCGGCGGCGGAGGTCTTGAGCAGATCGCGGCGGCTAAGCATGAATCTCTCGGTCATGTGAATGCTCCCTGTTGAACCCTTTCCGGGTCGATTAATTCCCTTCTCGTAAAAGTGCATGCAATCGCCGTGCCAGTTCAAAAGATGGAATTTATCCAATTAAATCAGTTGGCGGGCCGATTTGCCGTGCTCAAGCGAAAGGCAATTGCATACACTTTTTGCCTTTCAATTAGCCAGTTTGACATCTAGATTAAAACAAAGGCATAGAGGGCGCGCCCGAGTCGAAACTTCCGGCGAGCCATTGCCGCGCGACCGCGAAAAAGACTGACGGAGGAAAATTGTCGGGGAAGCGCAGCTTGATCAGGTCGGGCACGACCGTCGATCAGATGGTGAGGGCGATCGGTGACCGGATCGTCACCGGCTTCCTGCGCCCCGGCGAAAAGCTCGACGAGGCCTCGCTGGCTGCCCGTTTCGATGTGTCGCGCACTCCCGTCAGGGAGGCGCTTGGCCGGCTGAGCGCCATGGGGTTGGTCGAAAGGCGTCCCAACCGCGGCGCCACTGTCGCCGTGGTGACGCAGGAGCATCTTGCCTCGATGTTCGAGAGCATGGCCGAGCTTGAAGCGATTTGCGCACGGTTCTCGGCCGAGCGCATGACCACCGAGGAGCGCCGCGCGCTCGAGATCGAGCACCAGGCATCGGCGCGCCTTGTGCAACTGGGTGCGGAGGAGGACTACGAGTATTTCAACACCGAGTTCCACACCCGGCTCTATCGCGGCGCGCACAGCAAGCACATCTATGAACTGACCGTCATGACCCGCAGCCGGCTGGCGCCGTTCCGGCGCGCGCAATTCATGCTGCCGGGCCGCCTGGCCAAATCCTGGCAGGAGCATGACGTCATCGTTACCGCGATCATGCGCGGTGACAGCGCTGCCGCAGGGCATGCAGCCAAGGATCACGTTTCCATCGTCAGCGAGGCGAGCGCCGTCTTTGCAGCGGTTGACCCGATTAAACCGGCGGATTCGATCGGGATGTCTTCCTAGCAGCAATCAGGCAAACTGCCCAATCCGTCGGCGATGCGATGATTTTCGCGTCACTCGGGCGAATGCTCGAAGCCGCACAGTTCCACAAATGCCGGGCATTTGGCATAATTCGGCTTTGGCATGCTCCTTGCTTCGTAGATGGTGTGCAGAGCGTCTAGGGTTCCGGCCGCGACACAGCGGTGCTGGTCCAAGAGATGCGACCGCCAGGGATGCACTGAGGCATCCGGCGGAACACGGCGGGCCAAAATCCCGGGAGAACCCTGCACGGGTTTGCTGGCGCGAACCTCTCCCGGATGCGCGCTCCGTAAACCCCAACATTAAATCCGGTCGCAATCCGGATCGCGAACAGGGGTACGCAATGCTTCGCAAGCTGGCAGCAATCATCCTAGCCGCATCACTCAGCCTTCCCATCGTTTCCGCCGCCGACGCGGCGCCCAAGAAAGACTTCAAGA
This sequence comes from Mesorhizobium sp. M5C.F.Ca.IN.020.29.1.1, assembly GCF_003997375.1. Classification (NCBI taxonomy): domain Bacteria; kingdom Pseudomonadati; phylum Pseudomonadota; class Alphaproteobacteria; order Hyphomicrobiales; family Phyllobacteriaceae; genus Mesorhizobium; species Mesorhizobium sp. M5C.F.Ca.IN.020.29.1.1. The sequence goes on from NZ_RZSW01000024.1 coordinate 13,450, forward strand.
TATGCTGGTCGATCTATGTCGGCTGGATGCCGTGGGGCTATCTCTCCGACAGCGGCATCATGAAGAAATGGGCCGACAAAAACGGCATCAATGTCGAGATCACCCGCATCAACGACTATGTCGAAAGCATCAACCAGTACACCGCTGGCGGTTTCGACGGCTGTTCGATGACCAACATGGACGCGCTGTCGATCCCCGCCGGCGGCGGCGTCGACACCACCGCGTTGATCATCGGTGACTTCTCCAACGGCAATGATGCGGTGATCCTCAAGGACAAGGCAGCGCTCGCCGACATTGCCGGCCAGAAGGTCAATCTCGTCGAGCTCTCCGTCTCGCATTACCTGCTGGCGCGGGCGCTGGACACGGTCAATCTCGCCGAGAAGGACATCACCGTCGTCAACACATCCGACGCCGACATGGTCGCCGCCTATGGCACCAGCGACGTCACCTCGGTCGTCACTTGGAACCCGCTGGTTTCCGAGATCGTCGCCATGCCGGGTGCGCACAAGGTTTTCGATTCCGCGCAGATTCCCGGCGAGATCATCGACATGATGGTGGTCAACACCGAGACGCTGAAGGACAACCCGGCGCTGGGCAAGGCGCTTGTCGGCGCGTGGTACGAGGTGATGGAGCTGATGACCTCCGACACGCCGGAAGGCAAGGCAGCCAAGGAGGAGATGGCCAAGGCGTCCGGCACCGACCTCGCCGGCTTCGACGCGCAGCTTGCCTCGACGGCAATGTTCTACGATCCCGCCAAGGCGGTCGAGTTCACCAATGGCAGCGAATTGCCGAAGACGATGGATCTGGTCCGCAACTTCCTGTTCAGCCACGGCATTCTCGGCACCAATGCGACGAGTGTCGACGTGGTCGGCATGAGCTTTGCCGACGGATCCACGCTGGGCGACGCCAAGAACGTCAAGCTGCGTTTCGATCCAGCCTTCATGGCCGAGGCGGCAACCGCAACGCCCTGACCCGACATGCTGGCCAAGGGAATGAGTGCCAGGGATCAAGCCTCCGCGACGGGCGGTGAGGGCACCATGCGCCTTTCCCGGCCAAAGCCTAGGGTGCGACTTCGCATGATCAATGCGAAGGTTTCGCGCGGCGGCGCCTTGTTCCTCGGCGGCTTGCCGTTCCTGTTCGTGGCAATCGCCTATCTGATCGCTTCGGCGCAACGACTGGCGCTCAATCCCAGCGACAAGCTGCTGCCTTCGCCGGTACAGATGTGGTCGGCCTTTCTTGACCTTGCCACGGTGCCGGACAAGCGCTCGGGCGACCTCATCCTGTGGGTCGACACCTATGCCAGTCTCCTCAGGCTGTTCGCGGGCGTAGGCGTTGCGACGGTCGCCGCGCTTTCGCTCGGCATTGCCATCGGCTTCATCCCGCGGGTGCGAGCGTTCCTGCTGCCCTTCGTCACCGTCGTTTGCGTCATCCCTCCGCTGGCGCTGCTGCCGATCCTGTTCATTGCGCTCGGCCTCGGCGAAACGGCCAAGGTCACGCTGATCGCCGTCGGCGTCGCGCCGGTGATGGTGCGCGACATCGCCAACCGGGTGATGGAGTTGCCACCAGAGTTGGTGGCCAAGGCGCAGACGCTTGGCGGCAACAGCTGGACCATGATCTTGCGGCTGGTGCTGCCGCAGATCATGCCGCGCCTCATCACTTGCGTGCGGCTGGCGCTCGGGCCGGCCTGGCTGTTCCTGATCGCCGCCGAAGCCATCGCCTCGACCGAAGGGCTGGGTTACCGCATCTTCCTCGTCCGCCGCTATCTCTTGATGGACGTCATCCTGCCCTATGTCGCCTGGATCACGCTGCTTGCCGTCATCACCGACTGGCTGCTGGTGCGGCTTTCCCGAGCGGCGTCCCCTTGGGCGCACCCGGTGGGGGCCAGATGAGCCGCATCGTCGTTCATGGGCTGGAAAAGAGTTATGGCGATGCCCGCGTGCTCGAGCGGGTCAACGTCACCGCCGAAGCCGGCGAATTCCTGTCGCTGGTCGGCGCCAGCGGCTGCGGAAAATCGACGTTCCTGCGCATTCTGCTCGGCCAGGAGCAGCAGAGCAGCGGCGTCGTCATCGTCGGCGATGGCCCGATCGTGCCCGAGCCGACGCCACAGCGCGGCATCGTCTTTCAGCGCTATTCGGTGTTTCCGCATCTGACCGCAATCCAGAACCTGCTGCTGGTCGAAGACTTTCGCTCGGGTGGGCCGTTTGGCCGCGTCTTCGGCGCCAGGCGCAGAAACGCCAGGCAAGAGGGCGAGGCCATGCTGGCGCGGGTTGGCCTTGCCCATGCGCGCGACCTCTATCCGGCATCGCTCTCCGGCGGGATGCAGCAGCGGCTGGCGATTGCACAGACCTTGCTTGGCCGTCCGCAGATCCTGCTCCTCGATGAACCGTTCGGGGCGCTCGATCCCGGCATCCGCGTCGAGATGCACGACCTGCTGACCGAGCTCTGGACCGAGCATGGCATGACGGTGGTGATGGTCACCCACGATATCGGCGAGGCCTTCAAGCTCGGCACCCGCGTGCTGGTCTTCGACAAGCTGCGCCACGATCCGCAGTTCCCGTCCGCTTACGGCGCGACGATCACCTACGATCTGAGGCTCGACCGCAAGACCCGGGCTTCCTCTCATCATCACTTGGCCAAGGTGGCCGCGATGGTCGGGACGACCCGGCCGGAAACAGCAATGGCGACGACGGCGTCGTAACGGAGAGTTTGAATGTCCAGAAATATCCCCGAACGCAGCCACCGCCGTGCAGGGCTCGTCGGCCGGGCGGCCAGGGAACGCTTTCACCACCCGGATTTCGACGCGCGCGGCACGCAGGGCTGGAAATCGATCGAGGCCGAGGGCAAGCTGCCGGAAAGCGGCTGGCGCAAGGAGCAGCAATGGGCGCTCGACATGGGCCTGCCGGGATCGGAGTCGATCGTCGACAAGTCGATCCCGACATTCGCGCGCGGCGAACTGCCGCATTTCGCCGGCATCAACACCTTTCTCAAGGCGCCCTATGTCGAGAATGTCCGCGATGTCGGCAAATATGATGCTGCCGTCGTCGGCATTCCTTTCGACAGCGGCACCACCTACCGGCCGGGAACCCGCTTCGGGCCGCAAGGCATTCGCCGCATCTCGGCGCTCTACACGCCGTACAATTACGAGCTCGGCGTCGATTTGCGCGAGCAGATGACGTTGTGCGACGCCGGCGACGTCTTCACCATTCCCGCCAACCTCGAAAAGAGCTTCGACCAGATCACCAAGGGCGTCAGCCATGTCGCCTCGTCCGGCGCGCTGCCGATCATGCTGGGCGGCGACCATTCGATCGGTTTCCCTTGCGTGCGCGGCATCGCCGACGTGACCTCGAAGCGGATCGGCATCATCCATTTCGACCGCCATATCGACATCCAGGAAAAGGATCTCGACGAGCGCATGCACACCACGCCTTGGTACTGGGCGACCAACCTGCCGAACGTCTCGGCGACCAATCTCGTGCAGCTCGGCATCGGCGGCTGGCAGGTTCCCCGCTACGGCGTCGCCGAGGCGAGGAAGCGCGGCACCAACGTGCTGACCATTGCCGACATCGAGCAGATGGGCCTTGAGAAGGCGGCGGAAATCGCGCTCGAACTCGCATGGAAGGACACCGACGCCGTCTACATCTCTTTCGACGTCGACAGCCTCGATTGTGGTTTCGTGCCCGGCACCGGCTGGCCTGAGCCGGGCGGCTTCCTGCCGCGCGAGGCGCTCAAGCTGCTTGGGCTGGTGACGGCGCCTGGCATTTGCGGCCTGGAAGTGGTCGAGGTCTCGCCGCCCTACGACACGTCGGACATCACCGCGCTGTTCGGTGTGCGCGTCGTCGTCGAAGCGCTCGGCTCGATGGTCGCCCACGGCAATCTCGGCAAGCACAAATCGATCATCGACAAACCGGTGAGTTTTTGACCATGCACGATGACCACCACCACAGTCATGGCCATGACGACGGCCACCACCGGCCGAACGGACATCATGACTATCCGCACGCCCCCGGCCACAACGGGCCCGCCGGCAAGCCGCTGCAATGGCAGACGCCGCATCTGCCGGATCAAGCTCACGAGCCGCCGGTTGATCCCGCATTGGTCGACCTCGACCTTGTCGAAACCGCCTTCCTCGAAGGCTTTGCACGGGCGCCGGACCCATCCAGCTTTCTGCGCCTGGCCGGCATACCCTTTGTCGGCGAGAGGGCGGACGGCGTGCGGCTTCATCTGCTTCGCATCGAGACCGAGGATCTGGTCGATGTCGGCGCGGTCATGCCGCTCGTCGGCGGCACCGGCGTCGCCTATCACCCGTTGCCGGCGCGCCTGACATCGCACCGCCGCCGCCTCGCTTTCATCTATCACGATGGCAATGAGCAAAAGCCGCTCGGCTTCGCCGCGGCGCGCGCCCTTGCAGACCGTTCCGCCGCTTCGCAATTCACCATTCCCGGGCACTGAAACCGGAACCCGTCACTCTCATCGAACAGGTACAATCATGAAACCATTTGCAAGACTTGGCATCCTTTCATCTCTCGCCGCCCTCACGCCGTCGCTGGCATTTGCCCATAGCGGCGACGCTCACATTCACGGCTTTTTCGCCGGTCTCGAACATCCGCTCTTCGGTATGGATCATCTGCTCGCCATGATCGCGGTCGGCATGATTGGCGCTCGCGCCGGGGGGCACAGTATTGTCCTTGTGCCGCTGTTCTTTGTCTCGGCCATGGTCGCCGGAGCCTTGCTCGGCATGGCCGGCATCGGGCTGCCTTCCCTTGAAACCGGCATCGCGCTGTCGCTTGTGGTCTTCGGCGCGATCGTCGGCCTGGCCAAGCCGCTGCCGATAGCCGCTGCAGCAGCACTGACGGCCCTGTTCGGCCTCTTTCACGGCAACGCCCACGGCCTCGAGGTTCCCGAGAGCGCCGGCGGCATCGGCTACGCCGCTGGCTTCATGCTCGCCACGTCGATGCTGCATGCGATCGGCATTCTGTCCGCTGTCAAGCTGGCTCGTTGGCCGACGACGGTCCGCACCGCTGGGCTCGCCACCTCGCTGGTTGGAATGGCCTTGGCGGCCCAAAGTTTCTGAGTGAGGCGATCAAACGCAGGCAGTCGGCAAACAGAACTGGAATGCAGATGAGCCAGAAATTGTCGATGAGGCTGCGGCGCATCCGCGATTTGCTGTACCAGATCCTGAAGATCCGCGCCGAGCGGCTTTGAGGGGCGCGGTTATCGCGTCCCTCCGGTCGGCATGACCGTCAGAACTCGAGCGCCTGCCTGAGCGCCGGACCGCTCCTGACGCGCAGATCGAGGTCGGCCTCAATATGGTCGATGTGATGCAGCATCAGCGCGCTGGCGCGTTCGGCATTGCCATTTTCCAGCGCCTCCAGGATATTCATGTGCTCGCTATGACCGCAGCTCGAGACGCCCGAGCGGCCATAGAGTGCGATCACCAGCGATGACCGCGCCACCAGTTCTTCCATGAAGCGCTGGAGGATCGCGTTTCCGGCAACCGAAGCCAGCAGCAGGTGAAAATCGCCCGAAGCTTTGATTTCCGAGCGTCTTGCATTTGGTCCGCGTTCGGCAATGAAGCGGCCCTCTTCATCGAGCTGCGCCTTGAAGGCAGCGACATGCGCCGGCGTCATCCGCCCGGCGGCGGCGATCGCTATACCGGGCTCGATCAGCCGGCGCGAAGCGAAGACCTGACGCGCTTCCTCCGGCGACGGGTTGGCGACGAAGGCCCCACGATTGCGTTCGGTCCGAACCAAGCCTTCGAAGGATAGCATCTGCAGTGCTGCGCGCGCCACGGTGCGGCTGACATCAACAGAGTGCCGACCTCGCCTTCCGACAGCTTGGTTCCGGGCGCCAGCCGGCGATCGACGATCGCGTCGCGCAACTGGTCGCGGATCGCCTGGGCGCGATCCTCGTTGGCACTGTCGACAGCAGGGAAAGTCTGGTCGGCTATATTCATGATGATAGTCCCTGCACCTTTCTACCCTGAATCGGGTCGGTTGCAGAGGGCTAAAGTGAATACGATGTCAGGGAAAGATTGCATACGATTTTTGCGAGAATCGCCTGCTATCGCCTATATTTTGTGCATAGCACAAGAGTGCCGTTTCGACGGGCGGTCGCATGCAGTCCCGATTTACCCAAAAAATCAACCGTTTGAGGCCGATGCAGGGCGATTGGCATGCATGATGCTTTGCTTAAGTTGAATTAGAGAGGAAGCTGGATGTCTAAAGCCGCCGAAATCGATATCGTGTCCGTTTCGAAGATCTATGGCGCCACGACTGCCGTCGAAGACATCAGCCTGAAAATCCCCGCGGGAACTTTTTGTTGCCTGCTCGGCCCGTCCGGCTGCGGCAAGACGTCGACGCTGCGCATGATTGCCGGGCACGAGAGCATATCGAGCGGCGACGTGCGTCTCGGCAACACAGTAGTCACCGACCTGCCGCCGGCCAGACGCGGCACCGCCATGATGTTCCAGTCCTACGCGCTGTTTCCGCATCTCGACCTGGTCGACAATGTTGCGTTCAGCCTCAAGATGAAAGGTGTCGGCAAGGAGGAGCGCCGCGCCAAGGCGCTCGTCATGCTGAAGCTGATGCAGATGGAAGCCTATGCCGGCCGCCGCCCGGCGCAGCTTTCGGGCGGACAGCAGCAGCGCGTCGCCCTGGCCCGCGCGCTGATCACCGACCCCGAGGCACTGCTGCTCGACGAACCGCTCTCGGCACTCGATCCGTTCCTGAAGATCCGCATGCGGGCCGAACTGAAGAAGCTGCAGACGTCGCTCGGCATCACCTTCGTCCATGTTACCCACAGCCAGGAGGAGGCCATGGCGCTCGCCGACCTCATCGTGGTTATGAATGACGGCCGCATCGAGCAGGCGGCGCATCCGCGCGTCGTCTTCGAGCGACCGGCCACTGCGTTCGTCGCGCGTTTCATGGGCGATCATAACGTCGTCTCCGGCCGCGTCAGCGGCAGCCGCGACGGCATGATTGTCTTCGATGTGCCGGGTGGCGCCTCGCTAGCGGCCAGCGGGCAGGGCAGGGCGATCGGCGAGCCGATCGATATCGCCATTCGAACCGACCACGTGCGGATCGGCGACCCGCCGGCCATGGGGCTGGGTTTCGCCGGCATCGTCTCCAATATCGAATACCGCGGCTCGACCGTGAAGCTCTCGGTCAATGGCGCCGGCATCGAGGATTTCACCGTGATCGTCGACGACACCAGCTTCTTCGCCAAGCCGGTTGCCGTCGGCAACGCGGTGCCGATCGCCTGGGACACCGAGGACGCGATCGTCCTTGGCCGTCTCGATTCCTGAACCAGAACAACCAATCCAAACAGGGGAACTGACATGACCAACACCACCGACAAGAAGACAGGAATTTCCCGCCGCTCGCTGCTCAAGACAGGTGCCGCCGCCGTCGGTTTTGCCGCCGGCTCCGGCGTGATCACCGGGTTCCCGACGATCTGGGCGCAGAACCCGATCACGCTGCGCCAGTTCGGCACCGGCGTGTCCAACCTCAACGCCATTGCCGACAAGTGCAAGGCCGATCTCGGCATCACGCTGGAGATGACGGCGACCGATTCCGACGCCGCCGCCCAGCGTGCTGTGACCCAGCCGGACAGTTATGACATCGCCGACATCGAATACTGGATCGCCAAGAAAGTGTATCCGTCCGGCGTGATGCAGCCGATGGATGTCAAGAAGCTGAAATATTACGACAAGATCGTACCGCTCTTCATCACCGGCAAGCTGACGCCCGACAGCGTCATAGCCCAGGGCACCGCGCCGCACACCGTCGGTTTCGTCGAGGCGCAGGACGCCAAGACCTTCGCCAAGCAGCCGACCCAGTGGATGACGATGGTTCCGACCATCTACAACGCCGATACGCTCGGCATCCGCCCCGACCTTGCCGCGACATCACCACCTGGGCCGACATCATGGATCCGGCCTTCAAGGGCAAGGCCGCCATTCTCAACATCCCGTCGATCGGCATCATGGATGCGGCGATGATCATGGAAGCCATGGGCAACATCAAATATGCCGACAAGGGCAACATGACCAAGGAGGAGATCGACAAGACGATCGACTTCCTGATCAAGGCCAAGCAGGACGGCCAATTCCGGGCGTTCTGGAAATCGTTCGACGAGAGCGTCAACCTGATGGCTTCAGGCGAAGTGGTCATCCAGTCGATGTGGTCGCCGGCCGTCGCGGCGGTCCGCTCCAAGGGCATCGCCTGCAAATACCAGCCGCTCAAGGAAGGCTACCGCTCATGGGGCGGCGGCCTTGGCCTTGCAGCGCATCTCAAGGGCGCTGAGCTCGACGCCGCCTACGAATATATCAACTGGTACCTGTCCGGCTGGGTCGGCGCCTATCTCAACCGCCAGGGCTACTACTCGGCCGCCATGGACACGGCCAAGCAGTTCATGTCCGAGGACGAATGGGGCTACTGGGTCGACGGCAAGCCGGCCAAGGGCGACATCATGGCGCCGGACGGGAAAGTCATGGAGAAGGCGGGCGCCGTGCGCGACGGCGGCTCCTTCGTCGAGCGCATGGGCAAGGTCGCCTGCTGGAACACGGTCATGGACGAGGACCGCTACATGGTGAGGCGCTGGAACGAGTTCATCGCGGCGTAGCGCAACCTCTTCCCCTTCTCCCCTTGTGGGAGAAGGTGGATTGGCGCGCAGCGCCAAGACGGTGGAGGGGTGTTGGACGGATCGCCGTCGGGCCAAGCTGGAGCACCGCTCATCCGACCGAGCTTCGCTCGGCCACCTTCTCCCACAGAAGGGAACGCAGCCTCAGTCGCGTCGCCGACCTAGACCGAGATGTTGATGACCGTAGCGCTCGAACGATCCACTCACGTTAAGTCCGCAGAGCTGGCCAGACGCCGCCTGTCTCTTGCCCGCCTCGTTCCCTATCTCCAGGCGACACCGCTGGCGCTGATCCTCGGCGCGTTCCTTTTGCTGCCGATCCTGATGATCGCCGTGGTCTCCTTCTGGGACTACGACTTCGCGGCGATGTACCCGGATTTCCTGACCACCAACTATTCCGACACGCTCGGCTCCTGGGTCACCTGGAAAACCTATCTGAATACGCTGAAATACGCCGCCATTGTCTGGGCGCTGACGCTGTTCGTCGGCTTCTGGGTCGCCTATTTCCTCGCCTTCCATATCAGGACCACCGCCATGCAGATGGTGCTGTTCCTTGTCTGCACCGTGCCGTTCCTGACCTCCAACATCATTCGCATGATCTCGTGGATTCCGGTGCTTGGCCGCAACGGCCTCGTCAACTCAACCCTGGTTCAGATGGGGCTGATCCCGAAGCCGATCGAATGGCTACTCTATTCCGAATTCGCCGTGGTGCTGGCCATGGTGCATCTCTACGCGCTGTTCATGGTGACGCCGATCTTCAACACACTGATGCGCATCGACAAGTCGCTGATCGAGGCCGCGCGTGACGCCGGCGCTTCCGGCTGGCAGGTCCTGTGGAACGTCATCATTCCGCTCGCCAAGCCCGGCATGGCGATCGGCACCATCTTTGTCGTGACGCTGGTGATGGCCGACTTTTCGACAGTGCAGGTGATGTCCGGCGGGCAGAGCGCATCCGTCGCACTGATGATGAAGAACCAGATGTCGCTGCTGCAATATCCGGCAGCGGCCGCCAACGCGGTCGTGCTCCTGGTGCTGGTGCTGTTGATGGTCGCCGGCATCCTGCGCATCGTCGATATTCGCAAGGAGCTGTGAGGCGATGAGCCGGGAGAAACGCACCTTTGAATTCTACGTGCTGGCGGCCTTCTTCGCCCTTTTCGTGCTGTTTCTCTACGGCCCGCTTTCAGCGATCCTGATCCTGTCCTTCCAGGGCGAGAATGGCGGGCTGACGTTTCCGCTGAACGGCGTTTCGCTGCACTGGTTCGCCAACCTGTTCGAGCGCCAGGCGGTCGGCGATTTCGGCGGCAGTTTCAAACGCTCCTTCATCCTTGGCCTGATGGTGATGATCGTGACCGTCGGCGTGTCGCTGCTTGCCGGTCTTGCCTTCCGCCAAAAATTTCGCGGCGCCACCGCATTGTTCTATCTGGCGGTCGCCAGTCTCGTCGTGCCGTCGATCATCATCTCGCTCGGCATCGGCGTCGTCTTCCAGCAGATCGGCTTCCGCCCCGCTTGGTATACATCCGCCTTCGGTTCGCATCTGACATGGACCTTGCCCTTCGGCGTGCTGATCATGTTCGCCGTCTTCAACCGGTTCTCACCGGCCTATGAGGAAGCCGCGCGTGATCTCGGAGCGTCGTCCTGGCAGACCTTCGCGCATGTCGTCCTGCCGATGATCGCGCCTAGCTTGATCGGCGTCGGCCTGTTCGGTTTCACTCTCTCCTATGACGAGTTCGCCCGCACGCTAATGACCTCGGGCACGTTCAACACGCTGCCGCTCGAAATCTACGGCATGACGACGAATGTCACGACGCCGGTGCTCTATGCGCTGGGCACCGTGACGACCATGTTTTCCTTCCTGGTGATCCTGCTTACGCTCGGCGCAATCATCTATGTCGGCCGTCGCCGGGCGCGTATTTGAGAACCGCAGTGCAAATCCTCGTTGTCAATCCGAACACCACCGCCAGCATGACCGAAACCATTGCAGCGGCGGCGCGGTTGGTCGCCGGCGCCGAGACGGAAATCGTCGCCGTCACCTCGTCGATGGGGCCAGTTTCGATCGAAGGCTACTACGACGAGGCGCTCGCGGTGCCCGGCCTGCTGGTCGAGATCGCCGCGGGCGAACGGTCGGGCGCGCAGGCCGCGATCATCGCCTGTTTCGACGACACCGGCCTCAATGCCGCGCGCGCCATGGCCGACATGCCGGTCATCGGCATTTGCGAGACAGCGCTCAGCACGGCCTCGTTCATCGCCCAGCGCTTCACCGTCGTCACCACGACCGAGCGCTCGCGGGTGCCGGTCGAAGGGCTGGTGCAGCGCTACGGCATGGCCGGGCGGGCGCGCGTGCGCGCCGCCGACGTTCCGGTTCTTGCCCTCGAAGACCCGGCATCGGACGCGATCCTGAAACTGCGCGGCGAGATCGCGCGCGCGCTCGAGGAGGATCGCGCCGAGGCCATCGTGCTCGGCTGTGCCGGCATGGCCGACCTCGCCGCCGAGCTGCAGCGGGAGTTCGGCGTTCCGGTCATCGACGGCGTCGGCGCGGCGGTCAAGCAAGCCGAGGCACTCGTCGCGCTTGGCCTGTCGACGTCCAAGCGCGGCGCCTATGCAAACCCGCTCGCAAAGCCCTATCGTGGCGCATTGAAGTCCTTCGCCCCCGGTTCTGTTGCCCCGAGTGATCGCAATGCGCCGAATGATCAGAACGCTCGCACTTGAAGAAGTGGAAATCCTTGTCGACTGGGCGGCAGCGGAGGGCTGGAATCCCGGCCTCGGCGATGCCGTGGCGTTCCAGGCAGCGGATCCCGAGGGCTTCATCGGCGCCTTCGTCGATGGCGAAATGGTCGCCGGCATTTCGGCTGTTGCCTATGGCGGCGGTTTCGGCTTCATCGGCCTCTACATCTGTCGGCCGGACAGGCGCGGCGAGGGCCATGGCAAGGCGGTCTGGGACGCCGGCATGGCGCGGCTCGGCGACCGCACGATCGGCCTCGATGGCGTCGTCGAACAGCAGGCCAACTATCGCAGCATGGGTTTTGCGCCGGTCCACCGGACGATCCGGTTCGTTGGAGCGCCGAATGTCCCGGCAGCCACCGACAGCGGCATTTGCGTCATAGGCCCGGAACTCATCGCGGATGTCCTGGACTATGACCGCCGATTCTTTCCGGCTTCGAGGCGATCCTTCCTGGACCACTGGCTGCGCCCCCCGCACATGGCACTTGCGATCCTCGAGGAGGGCGCCATTGCGGGGTACGGCGTCGCGCGCCAATGCCGGGACGGCAATAAGTTCGGCCCGCTTTTTTCCAACAGCCTTGACGTGGCAAGCCGTCTCTTCGCCGCGCTCGCCAATGCCTCCGGACCCGGAAATGTCCATCTCGACGTTCCCGAGACCAGTGGAAGTTTTGCAGCTTTGCTGTCGTTCGCCGGCCTTCAACCGGGCTTCGAAACGGCTCGAATGTACAAGGGAAAAGCGCCGCAGCTCGCGCAGTCCGGCGTCTTTGCGATAACGACCTTGGAGCTTGGTTGAGACGTCGACTAGCGCCCCTCATCCAGCCGGTCGCGCAGGATGCTTAGCGGAAGCAGCATGTTTGGCGCATGCCGCATCAGGCCATGGAGCGGGATCGGCGACGGCGGCGCAAACGGCAGCGGCAAATCCTGCGGCTTTGTTCCATCAGCCCAATCCGCAAGGACCTTGCCCATGCTCGTCGTCATAGCAATGCCACGTCCGTTGCAGGCAAAGCCCGCGATCAGGCCAGGCCCGAGATCGACAAGGTGCGGCAGGAAGTCGGGCTCGACGGCGGCCATCCCCGACCAGCTGTAGGCGAGTGGTGGGATTTCCGGGAGATCGAGGTGTTTTGCAAGCCGGCGCCAGATCGAATGGGGCACCCGCGCGTCGGCGCCGGGACCAAGACTATGCATGCCGCCAGTTATCAGCCGGTTTTCGCTATCGAAGCGGAAGGTGAAAAGATTGCGCCTGGTGTCGCCGACGCCTTGCCCGCCTGGAAGCAGGTAAGTGCGGTATTCGCGCGGCAGCGGAGCCGTCGCGATCTGGAAGATTTTCAGAGGAAAGTAGGTTCGCTGCAGCGCGCGGTTCAGTGGTCCGCCATAGGCGTTGGTGGCAATCAGCACCTTTCCAGCACGCACCGAACCCGATTCCGTCTTCAAAGCCCAGCCATCCCCGTTGCGATCGATCGATGCAACGCGCGTATGCTCGAAGATGCGGGCTCCGGCCTTTTCCGCCGCGTCAGCGAGGCCGCGTGCGTATTCGACCGGATTGAGGACACCGCCCGACGGGTCCATCCAGCCGCCGGGATAACCCCGAATGCCGGTCAGATCTTCGGTTTCCTGCCTGTCCAGCGTAACAGTCGCTCTTCCGCGTCTTGCCCATTGTTCGGCGCGCGACCTGGTTTTTTCGAGAGCGGCCTGCGAATGGGCCGGTTGTATCCATCCGCTCTGGTCTGCGTCGCATTCGATGCCGTGCCGCCTGATCAGGTCGAAGACGAGGTCGGCGCTGCCGGTGGCGAACTCGACAAGGCGTTCGCCGCGTCCGGGTCCGAGCTCGGCAATGATATCGTCGGGGTCTCTTTTCGCGAAATTCGGCACGACGAAGCCGGCATTCCTGCCGGTCGCGCCCCAGGCGATGATTTCCGCTTCCAGGACGGCGACCGAGATGCCTTTTTTGGCGGTATGCAGCGCGGTGGAAAGGCCTGAGA
>NZ_RZSW01000250.1:0-8567 GCF_003997375.1 Mesorhizobium sp. M5C.F.Ca.IN.020.29.1.1
TCGTCGGCTTTGTCCATATCGGTTCCTATCAGGGGCCGCTCCGGCGCCGGCCCCTGATAGGAACCGATATGGACAAAGCCGACGACGTGCTCATGCGGCGCCAGCCCCAGGATCGCCCTGCCCTCCGGCACATCGGAATACCAGTTGCTGATCATGTTGGTGCCATAGCCCAGCGCATTGGCTGATATGATGAGGTTCATCGCCGCCATGCCGCCCGACAGGAACATCTCCCATTGTGGGATTTTTGGATTTTCCTTCGGGCTCGACACCACGCCGATCACCAGGGGCGCGCGTGAAAAGCGCGCCAGTTCCTGGTTATGGCGGCCTTCTGGCAGCGGCCCTTCGCGCTGTGCGGCAAGGGCCGCCAGCTTCTTGCCGATCTCGACGCGTGCCTCACCCCGGTAGAGGATGAAACGCCAGGGCTCGAGCCGGCCGTGGTCCGGCACCCGCGACGCGGCGGCAATCATCGTCGCGATGTCAGCGTCGTTGGGCGCCGGTTCCTTCAACTCCGGGATCGGCACGGAATTTCGGGTCAGCAGAAAGTCGATGATCGGCGACGCCATGGGCGCAAGTCTCCTTGGAATTTGAGCTGAAGCGCACCATCGGGACATCGGGCGGCTCGGGCATTGGCGCGGCGCGCCGGACAAAGAGCCCTCTAGCAGAAGCCGATCGGACTCTTAAGCCTTGAAATTGCCACCGCCTTGGGCTTCAACGCAAGGCATGTTTGAGGGGACATTGCGTCTTTTCCTGATCTGGCTCGCTGCCGCACTGTTCATGGTGCCGGTTTCGCTTGCGGTCGCGCAGGATGCGGACGGCCTCGGTGATCTGAAACTTCCCGGAATTTCGAGCTATGCGCCTCCGAAAAGCGAGATACCACTGGCGTCGGGGAGCAGTGGGGCAATCACGCTGTCGGCGCAATTGACCGACAAGGGTGCCGACATCACGCGCGGCATCGTCTGGCGCGTCTTCAAGCCTGAACCCACCGGCGACGGCAAGCTGCCGATGGTCGCTTCCGCCCATGGCGGCAGCGCGGTGTTCCAGCTCGAGCCCGGCAGCTATCTGGTCCATGCCTCCTACGGCCGGGCCGGCGCCACCAAGCGCATCACCGTCGGCAACGACGCCAAGCGCGAAAGCCTCGTGCTCGATGCCGGCGGGCTCAAGCTCGATGCCGTACTGTCGGGCGGGGTGCGCATACCGCCGAAGAAACTGCGGTTTTCGATCTATGAAGGCCAAGCCGAGGCCAATCACGATCGCGCCCTGATCATACCCGATGTCGAGCCGAACAGCGTCGTGCGGCTGAACGCGGGCGTCTACCACGTCGTCTCGACCTATGGCTCGGTGAATGCGGTCATCCGCTCCGACATCCGCGTCGAAGCCGGCAAGCTGACCGAAGCGGCCGTCGAGCACCGTGCGGCGGAGATGACCATGAAGCTGGTACGCGAGCCGGGTGGAGAGGCGATCGCCGACACCTCCTGGTCGTTGCTCAACGAATCCGGCGATCCCATCAAGGAAACCGTTGGCGCCTTTGCTTCGATGGTGCTTGCCGAAGGCGACTACACCATCATCGCCAAGAACCGCGACCGCATCTACCAGAAGGATTTTACCGTCGTGGCCGGGCAGAACAAGGAAATCGAGGTTCTGGCCACGGAGGCCTCGGCGATGGATCCCGAGGAAGGCGCGGACTAACCGTCCGGACACTGCCGTGTAGATTCGGGTCCAGCAGCCTATGATTTGCCGATCAGGCCGCCTTGCGCAGGCGTCGCGGCAGAAACTGGCCGCGGCCGCGCGCTTCGGCCGGTGCCAGATCGAAAACGCCGCGGTGGAGGCGGTCGAGCAAAGCCTTGCGGTCGCGCAGCGACTCCAGTTCATCCCGTCCCAACACGTCACCGATGCGCACGTCGATCGATTTGCCCGACAGCCGCGCGAATTCGTGGATGAGTAGGGAAATGCGCAGCGTTAGCGAAGCCCTGCCGACGAACTTCGCCACGCGTCCGTCACGCTCGGCCATGTTCATTGGTCCGCTCACCAGGTGGAACAGCCGGCCGTTCTGGCCGAAAAAGTGCATTGGGACAACCGATGCCTTGGCATCCTGGACGAGACGGGCCGGAAACATCTTCCACGGCAGATCGCGCGCCCGGCCAAAACCTTTCGGCGCGGTGGCGACGCCGCCCGCGGGGAAGATGACGATGATGACGCCCTCTTTCAGCAGCCGCACCGCCTCATGGCGCACCGCCATGTTATTCCTGAGCGCGTCCTTGGTCTCGGAAAAGTCGATCGGCAGCGAATAGGGCTCCATCTCGCGGATCTTGAGCAGATCCTTGTGGATCATGACACGGAACGGGCGCTGAAGCTGCTCGGCCAGCGAGAGCACCGCAATGCCGTCGCCGATTCCAAACGGATGGTTGGCGACGATCACCAGCGGCGTGTCAGGCAATTTTTCCGGCGGCCATTGGCCGGTGGTCCGCACCTCGACATCGATCAGCTCCAGCATGCGGCTGAAAACGCGCTCGCCGGTCGGCACCACATGGCGGCGCCAAAAGTCATAGAGGGCCGCGAAGCGGTCGCGACCGGACAGGCCTTCGATGGAGTGGATGAACCAGCGCGTCAATGCCGGCTGATGCGGACCGGCGTAAGAAAGCTCGGGAAACGGTCTTTCGTGCATCTTCAGCTTGAGCATGAGGGCTCGTTACAAGGCTGGCGTGACAAGCATATGAAAATAGCGGGCATGTGAAATAGCGGCATGTGAAAATGGCGGTGGATCGCTCCACCGCCATTTCCCGCTGATCTGACTGAACTCAGGCGGCTCGTTTGCGCTTGCGGTCGGGCGTCACCGCCTCTTCGGCAAGCATTGCCACCGCCTGGCCAAGGCCGAGCGATTCCTGGTCGCGCGAGCCGAGCCGGCGAATGTTGACCGTCTCTTCCTCCGCCTCGCGCTTGCCGCAGACGAGGATGACCGGAACCTTGGCCAGCGAGTGCTCGCGGACCTTGTAGTTGATCTTCTCGTTGCGAAGATCGGCCTCCGCCAACAGTCCGGCCGCCTTCAACTGCGCGACGACCGTTTGCGCGTAATCGTCGGCATCGGAGGTGATCGTTGCCACCACCACCTGCAGCGGTGCGAACCACAGCGGGAAATGGCCCGAATAATTCTCGATCAGAATGCCGAGGAAGCGCTCCATCGAGCCGCAGATGGCGCGATGCACCATCACCGGCTGCTTCTTTTCCGAATCGGAGCCGATGTAGAAGGCGCCAAAACGTTCCGGCAAGTTGAAGTCGATCTGCGTGGTGCCGCATTGCCAGTCACGGCCGATGGCGTCCTTCAGCACATATTCGAACTTCGGCCCGTAGAACGTGCCCTCGCCCGGATTGACGCCCGTCTTGATCCGGTTGCCCGAGCGCGCCGCGATCATGCCGAGCACGTCCTGCAGCACGCCCTCGGCATGATCCCACATCGCGTCGGTGCCGACGCGTTTTTCGGGGCGGGTCGCCAGCTTGACGGTGATTTCGTCGAAGCCGAAATCGGCATAAGTCGACAGGATCAGGTCGTTGATCTTGATGCACTCGTCGGCGAGCTGTTCCTCGGTGCAGAAGATGTGGGCATCGTCCTGGGTGAAGCCGCGCACGCGCATCAGCCCGTGCAGCGCGCCGGACGGCTCATAGCGATGAACGGCGCCGAATTCAGCCAATCTTACAGGCAGATCTCGGTATGACTTCAACCCATGCTTGAAGATTTGGACATGGCCGGGACAGTTCATCGGCTTCAGCGCGAAGACGCGGTCGTCATCAGTGTCGTCGCCGGCAACCGTCACCTTGAACATATTGTCCCGGTACCAGCCCCAGTGGCCTGAAGTCTCCCACAGCGAGTTGTCGAGCACTTGCGGAGCGTTGACTTCCTGATAACCGAGGTCGTCGAGGCGACGGCGCATGTAGTTGACCAGGTTCTGGAACATCCTCCAGCCCTTGGCGTGCCAGAAGACGACGCCCGGCCCCTCTTCCTGGAAATGGAACAGGTCCATCTCGCGGCCGAGCTTCCGGTGATCGCGCTTTTCGGCTTCCTCCAGCATCATCTGGTAGGCATCGAGCTGCGCCTGATCGGCCCAGGCCGTGCCGTAGATGCGCGTCAGCATCGGATTGTTGCTGTCGCCGCGCCAATAGGCGCCGGCTACCTTCATCAGCTTGAAGGCGTTGCCGATCTGGCCGGTCGAGGCCATGTGCGGGCCGCGGCAGAGGTCGAACCAGTCGCCCTGCGCATAGATCTTGAGGTCCTGATCGTCGGAAATGGCGTCAATCAGTTCCAGCTTGTAGCGCTCGCCCTTGTCGGCGAAGATTTTTTTCGCCTTCTCGCGCGACCACACCTCTTTGGTGAATGGCTTGTTACGCGCGATGATCTCGCGCATCTTCTTCTCGATCACCGGAAAATCGTCGGGCGTGAACGGCTCGTTGCGGGCAAAATCATAGTAGAACCCGTTCTCGATCACCGGGCCGATGGTCACCTGCGTACCCGGCCACAATTCCTGCACGGCTTCGGCCAGCACGTGCGCTGCGTCGTGACGGATGAGCTCCAGCGCGCGCGGGTCTTCGCGGGTGATGATCTCGACCTTGCCGGACTTGCCGAGCGGGTCGGAAAGATCGCGCACCACGCCGTCGATGCTGTAGGCGACGGCTTTCTTGGCCAGCGACTTCGAGATCGATTCCGCCAGGCCGGCGCCGGTCATCGCCGCCTCGTAGTCGCGGACTGAGCCATCGTGAAATGTCAGGGAAACGGAATTCAGCATGAAGTTCTCCTATCCAGTCCCGCAAACGAGCGCGGGTGGTGAAATGCCGGATGCGTCCGGCGGCAGTCTTTTATGGGCAGATTCCCGTGCCGTAAAGGCGAATGGCCGATTACTTAGCTTTGTTTGACGAGATTCGGCAGCTCTTTCATGAACATCGCCCGCGTCCTGAGGCCCTTGGGCGTGTCCGATCGTTTCGTGTCGACCACCAGGCGGGCAAAGACGATCTTGCGGCCATCGCTTTGCGCCCAGCCGACAAACCAGCCAAGCGAGCGGTTGACCTTGTCGGCGTCGTCGCGAAGCCCCGTAGTCCCGGTCTTGCCCTGCACCGTCCAGCCACCTGCCTGGAAGGTCGGCAAGATCGCCTCGGTCATCGCATAGGCCTTGTCCGAAACCGGCAGTTTGCGGGCAAGCAAGCGGCGCAGGAAATTCACCTGTTCGACCGGCGATATCCTGAGAGAGGAATTCACCCAGGACCGGGTGAGGCCATCATTCTTGCCGGCATTGCCGGATACATCGGTGTTGCCGTAGTCGAATTTCGACACGTAGCCGGCGAACCGCTCGCTGCCGAGCCGGCGGGTGATTTCCTGCGAAAACCACAGCACCGAGTCCTTTTCCCAGATCGTCGGGTCGACGGTTTTCTGGTCGCGCTTCACCGCATTGAACTCCGGCTTGTAATCCCATGCCGGCGTGTGCACGTCGATCAGGATCCCCGCGTCGTAGCCGATCAGCGACAATGGGACCTTGAATGTCGAGGCGGGACTGAAGCGCTGGTCACAAACCCCTTGCCGATACAGAGTTTCGCCGCTTGCAGCATCCAGGATCAGCGTGCATTCAACGTCCTTCAGCGGCGCGGATTGAGCACGGATCGGAAAACCCAACAGCCAAGCCAGCAGGTAGAGAACCAATGCGAAAACGAATGGACGGCGGTCAATCTTGCGCATTTGGCAATCTCTCCTGAGGCATGTCAGGAGCGGCTTAGCGAGGCGTCTTGTCTCGATTTTGTCTTAAATACGCAACATGGTGTTAAGGTTAGCAAGTCGTAAAGATCTGCCCGATTACCGAGCCCCTCTACCGGGATCAGTTTTCCGAGTCACTGCGTTTTTTTCCGATCCGCCAGTACCGCCAGGGCGCGAACCAGACGTAGCGATCGGCCAGCACATCCGGCACACGATCAATGCCGTGCGTTCCGCCCGGCCCGCAGCGCAGCACCCGGAAAAACCCCATCCAGCCGCCGGCCCATAGTCCATGGCGGGCGATTGCCTCATGTGCGTATTCGGAACAGGTCGGCAGATGCCGGCAGGAATTGCCGACAAAGCCGGACAGCGTCAGCTGGTAAAAGCGCACAAGCGTCGTGCCGAGGATTCGGCCGGGCGTCTTGCGCCAGGGGCCGGGCCAGTTGCGCGTGTATCGCGGCCTCTGATGCTGGTGCGTGTGATCGGTCGCCATTTGACGGCTAAGCCGCCTGTTCGGCGCGCTTCTTCTCGATCTGGCCGATCGCGTCGACCACCGCATCGAAGGTCAGCATGGTCGAGGCATGGCGCGCCTTATAATCGCGCACCGGTTCTAAATATCTGAGGTCGGCGAAGCGGCCTTCGGGCGGTGCGCCGTTTTCCTTCAACATCTTCAGCATCGTCTCGCGCACAGCGCGCAATTCGCCCGCGCTGGCGCCGATGACATGTTGCGCCATGATCGAGGACGAAGCCTGGCCAAGCGCACAGGCCTTCACATCATGGGCGAAATCGGTGACGACGCCGTCATCCATCTTCAGATCGACAGTCACGGTCGAGCCGCACAGCTTGGAATGCGCGCGCGCGGTTGCATCGGGACGGTCGAGCCGGCCGATCCGCGCGATATTCCCGGCAAATCCCAGAATTTTCGCATTGTAGACGTCGTCGATCATATTTTTCCAATCCGTCGCCGCCGAGCGAACAGCGATTGCCGCTGACGGTCTTCCTTTCGCTCGGCACGATCATATATAATGCTGGTAGTCGGGTATGGACAAGGTAACCAACAGCCTCGTCCTTGCTCAAATCAGTTCACGCCGCTTACGGGCTGGAAACAGGGCACGTTTCTAACACCCGAAAGGTCGTGGTCCGTTCAACTCGTTCCTCCTGAGAGGGGAACTACGGGAGACGCCTTTATGGATGCCGTCATCAAGAAATTCATGCCCCCCTCCGCCTATATGGAAAAGCCGGTCACCGATCGGCCGACCGAAGCCGAAGCCGAGGCCGCGGTTCGCACGCTGTTGCGCTGGACCGGCGACAATCCGGACCGGGAGGGCCTGGTCGATACGCCGAAGCGTGTGGTGAAGGCCTATCGCGAAATGTTCGGCGGCTACGACAAGTGCCCGGCCGAGGAACTCGGCCGCACCTTCGAGGAAGTCGCCGGCTATGACGACCTTGTCCTCGTCAAGGATATAACGTTCCATTCCCATTGCGAGCACCACATGGTGCCGATCATCGGCAAGGCGCATGTCGGCTATCTGCCGGACGGCAAGGTTGTCGGCCTGTCCAAGATCGCGCGCGTCGTCGATATCTTCGCCCAGCGACTGCAGACCCAGGAAGCCATGACCGCGCAGATCGCCGGCGTCATCCAGGACGTGCTCAATCCGCGCGGCGTCGCCGTCATGGTCGAAGCCGAGCACATGTGCATGGCCATGCGCGGCATCCGCAAGGAAGGCTCCACCACGCTGACCTCGACCTTCACCGGCGTCTTCAAGGACACGCCCGAGGAACAGGTCCGTTTCGTCACCATGGTGCGTGGCGGCAGGGGCTGAACGATCGTCGCCGGTCGCTAGCCATGATCCCGAGAAGTGGGTAAGGCTCTGAACAAGGACCGGCGATGTCGGCACTGAAATTCCCGAAAGCTCCATCAGACAAGAAGGCACTGGAAGAAGGCACGGTTTTTTCGCCGCGCTTCGATGCCAGCGGCCTCGTCAACGTCGTCGTCACCGATGCCGACCACGGCATGCTCCTGATGGTCGCGCATATGAACGCCGAAGCGCTGGCGCTGACGCTGGAAACCGGAATCGCCCACTACTGGTCGCGCTCGCGCAACGCTCTGTGGAAGAAGGGCGAAACGTCGGGGAATGTCCAGAACGTTGTCGAGATGCTCACGGATTGTGACCAGGACGCCATATGGTTGCGCGTCAAAGTGATGGGCCACGACGCAACCTGCCACACCGGCCGGCGTTCCTGCTTTTATCGGACGGTGGGACTGATCGACGGCAAGGGGACGCTTGCCAGCGATGGGAGCAGGCCGCTGTTCGATGCGGAAGAAACGTATCGAAAGCCCCATGAACCATCCATTTGAACCATTCGCCGAACTGCAACCACGTATATTCATGATTTCGATACGGCCTGCCTATACATTAGCCGCGGGACAAGGGAGATTGTGATGCTCGAGTGGGCGTCATTGCGCAACAGACCGGACGTTCGGGAGGCCAATGGCCTCTCTTCACCCGCAGGCACAGAAGCTCCAAAAAAAACAGCCATTTCACTGGCATTGGGGGGCGGCTGCGCTCGCGGCTGGGGCCATATAGGCGTGCTGCGCGCACTCGATGAAGCAGGCATCGAAGTGTCGATGATCGCCGGCACCTCGATCGGTGCGCTGGTCGGCGGCTGTTATCTCGCCGGCAAGCTGGACGAGTTGGAAGAATTCGCCAGAAGCCTGACCAAACGGCGCATTTTTGGCCTTCTCGACCTCAATCTGCGCGGCAGCGGCTTGTTCGGGGGCATGAAACTTGACGCGCGGCTGCGCGAGCACCTAGCCGGCATTCGCTTCGAGGATCTCTCG
>NZ_RZSW01000251.1:0-8496 GCF_003997375.1 Mesorhizobium sp. M5C.F.Ca.IN.020.29.1.1
CCATCTGACAGCGCGAGCGGATCGTCGGCAGCAGGCTGCCCGGCGCATGGACGATGAGGATGAACAGTGTGCGTGCCGGTGGTTCTTCAAGATTCTTCAACAAAGCGTTGGCCGCATTGGTATTCATGTCGTCGGCCGGATCGACGATCACCACCCGGTAGCTACCGTCATGCGAGGTCAGCGACAAGAAGCGGCTGACCTTGCGGATCTCATCGACGGTGACGACCGTCTTGAAGCTCTTCGTCTTCTCGTTCGGCGGGCGGGTCAGATGCAGCACCGAAGGATGTCCGCCGGTGGCGATCTGGCGAAACAGCGATGACGCCGGATCAGGAATGGCAAGGACTTCCGGCGCCTGTTCGAACGCCGGATGCTTCAACAGATGATGCGCAAGGTGAAAGGCGAGCGTCGCCTTGCCGATGCCGACCGGTCCGACAAATGTCAGCGCATGCGGCAGCTTCCCGGAACGATAGGCTGACGCCAGCATGTTCGCCGCCTGGCCATGCCCGACCAGACGCGGCGTCTCGGATGGCTCCGGTACGCCGTCCAGCGTGTCGTGCTGTTCTGGTGCGATCCGTTCGAAAATCATCCCGGCGCCTGCTTCCTGTGCGCCGGCGTCATCGTCTCCAGTGCCGCGAATACGGCGGCGGTGACGACGTTCTCCACCGTGTCGGGGTCGGCGGACGCGTCGACGACGATGCAGCGCTCGGGTTCTGCCGCGGCGATTGCCAGAAAGGCTTCGCGGCGGCGCTGGTGGATATCAAGCGTTTCCTTTTCGAAGCGGTCGGCGCGGGCATCGGTGCCCCGCCGTGCCGTGGCGCGCCGCAGTCCTTCGGCCGGGTCGATATCGAAGATCAGCGTCATGTCGGGCACCATGCCGTTGATGGCGACCTTTTCCAGCGCGCGCATGAACGCCGGATCGAGGCCGCCGGTGACGCCTTGGTAGACGCGCGAGGAGTCCATGAAGCGATCACAAAGCACGATCGAGCCACGTTCGACGGCGGGCCGGATGACCTGCTCGACATGGTCGGACCGCGCGGCGGCGAAAAGCAGCGCCTCCATCCTGGGGCCGAATGGCTCGGCAGCGCCGGAAAGCAGGACATGCCGGACCGCCTCTGCGCCTGGCGAGCCCCCCGGTTCACGCGTGACAAGGACATCGTATTTCTTGGCGCGCATCTTACTGGCCAGCCGCTCGATTTGCGTCGACTTGCCTGCCCCTTCTCCGCCTTCGAAGGTGATGAAAAATCCGTGCACCAAAGCCTATATCCATGCTGCGGGACCGTAATAGTCCTGACTTGAGAAAAGGTCCACGCCACGGTGCCAAACCGCGTCGCGTCTGAAGAGATGCGACGCGCATTATGCCCTTTTCATGCGTGTCGTCGCCGCAAACTGCTGAGCACTTTTGGGCGACACGCATTAACGCAGCCAGCCGACGGCCAGTTCCTTGGCGGCATCGAGCGCGCGTTGCGGCAGCGAGCCGACGCCGATCGATTCGGCCGCGAAAAGCGGCGTCTCCTGGCTCAGCGTATCACCGATCCAGACCCGCAGCGCACCCACTGGTTGCCCCTCCTCCACCGGGGCTGCAACCGGCCCGTCATAGACGATCTTGGCGGTCAGCTTGTCGCGGTTGGCGATGGGCAGGAAGATGACCACGGGCGCTTTTGCCTTCAGCGCCACGCCGGATTTCGCACCGCCGAAAACCTGGGCCTCGCCGACCACCTCGTCCTTGGCGAAAATCTCGGTCTTCTGGAAGGAACGAAGGCCCCAGTCGAGCAGCTTTCGCGCTTCCTCGGCGCGCTCGCGGTCGCTTGCCAGGCCGTTCATCGCCGCAATGACCCGCCTGCCACTGTGGCTGACCGAGCCGACGACGCCGAAGCCTGATGCCTCGCTCCTGCCGATCGCTAGGCCGTCGGCGCCGATATCCATCGCCAGCAGCGGGTTGCGGTTCCTTTGGGTGATCTTGTTCCAGGTGAAATCCTTCTGGCCGTAATAGCGATAGAGGTCCGGGTAGGAGCGCCAGATATGCAGAGCCAGAAGCGCAAGCTCTCGAACCGTCGTTTGCTGACCGTCGGCCGGCAGACCGGTTGAATTGACGAATGTCGATTTCTCGAGGCCAATCTGCCTTGCGCGCTCGGTCATCTCAGTCGCGAAATTCGCCTCCGATCCCGCAAAACCTTCGGCGATGATGATGCAGCCGTCATTGGCTGCCTGGACCGTCACGCCCTGGATCAGGTCTTCAAGCCGGATCGTTGACTTCAGTTTGGCAAACATTGTCGACGTCCCGGATGGCGCCCCGCCCGTACGCCATGCGTTTTCACTCACCACGAATGTGTCGTCGAGCGTCACGCGGCCCGATTTGATGGCGTTGAACACCACCTCCATCGTCATCAGCTTGGCCAGCGACGCCGGCTGAATCGGCCTGTCGGCATCCTTTGAAAATAGCACCGTTCCGGTTTCAGCATCGATCATGAAGGCCTGCCCGGCCTTGGTCTCGAAAAGCTGCGCCGCGGCCGGAGCCAGCGAAAGCAGCAGGAGGCCAAAACCCAGAAGCCCGGCGAGAGGCGCGGCGAAGCGAGATTTCATGAGAAGTTCGACCTGTCAGCCGGTATTTCTGGGCAAGCTCTAGGCTATCAGGCTTTGTCCCGGCCGATCAACCGCGCGATGGACAACAGGGCAAAACTCAGGTTTTGCCGGTCAGTTCCGAACCACGAGCGCGTCCGGTGCGCCATGCGACCATGCCGCCTGCAGCATCTCGTCCAGGCTGCCATGGCCGTCCGGATAGAGGTTGACCGAATACCAGTCCTTGCCCTCGAATTCGGAGCGCTCGATTTCGGTCTTGCCGAAGCTGGAAAGCCGGGCTGCCACACGCTGTGCCTCGGCGGCATCCTCGAACGAGCCAGCCGCGATATAGGACGTGGCCGAAGCGGCCGGAGGAGTTTGCCGCTTCCACGATCGAAGGATTTCGGCAGGCGACATTCCGGCGCCATCCAGCGCGGCAAAGACATTGGAGGCGCGCTGCACGCGTTCGTCCGCGTAAGACAGCGACGCTACGCTGAACGGCGATTGCGCCGGCAGATTGATCTGCGGGCGTTCCGGCACGATCGGCCCGAAATCGGGCAGCGTCACATTGCCGGAGGCCGGCGCCTGCGCCGCAATGACAGGCTGTGCCGATGCGGAATTCGTCAACTGGCCGGGAAATGGAGCGGCGGCGACCAACGCCGTACTCGGCGATGGTCCATCCATGGCGATCATGACACCGGAGGGCAAGCCGTCCGACGGATCCGGCACCCTGTTGCCTGGATTATAGGAGGCCATCAGGTACCGATCATCATTGCCGTCAAGCGGCGCCCGCCCGACATATTCGACCTTCACCTTGGCCGTGCCGATATTGGCATAGTCGAGCATTTCGGCGGCGCGCTTCGACACATCGATGATGCGCCCTTCGTGGTAAGGACCGCGATCGTTGACGCGCACGATGATCGAGCTGCCGGTCTTCAGATTGGTGACGCGCGCATAGCTCGGCAGCGGCATTGTCGGATGCGCGCCGGTCAGATGTGTCATGTCGTAGACTTCGCCGTTAGCGGTCAGCCTGCCGTGGAAGGCTTCGCCATACCAGGAGGCGAGACCCATCTTGGCGTAGCGCTTGTCTTCCTTCGGATAATACCACTTACCGCGCACCTGATAGGGCTTGCCGAGCTGGTCGCGTCCGCCGCCACGCTGCAGGCCCGACATCTTGAAGGTGACGCGCGGGCTGGCCTTCACGCCGTATTCGGATTCGGAAAAATATTCCTTCGAGCGGGGTTTCTTGTTGACCATCGCCTTCGGCTGTGGCGGCGCGGCGCAAGCCGCCAGCAAGGCAGCCGACAGGGCAAACAAGGCGAACGCGGAAGCGCGACGAAGACGCGGGCGCGCCGTGCTTTGCATTTTTTGGTTGTCCCCTCTCAACAAAGGCACCGCAACTTGATCGTCGGCGGGGTCAAACCCACTCGACAAACGCTAGCGCCACCTTGATTCGCAATCCCTTGTGCACAGGAATTGTTTATCACCGTATTAACCGATTGTGGTCGGAACCGGGCGAGATTGTGGCACAAATCTTCCCGGTGATCGCTGTGAAAATCACCGCTTTTCGACCTTCGGCGCGCTGTTCGGCTTGCTTTCAGCCCCACCGTCAAGCGCCCATGCCCTGCCCTTGGCAGGAACGGGCAACGGCCGGTTGACAGGACTTCGCTAGGCGCACTAGAGCAATGAAGCGCGAACGATCTCCAGGCGGCGCAGCAGTGCCAACAGGTATGAGTTGAGATCAGGACGAGCATCCAAGTGGTTGAAAAAACACGATGGAGGGATGGCCGAGCGGTTTAAGGCACCGGTCTTGAAATTCGGTTGACGGCATCCCGCTCTATCCTGCCACCAAGGCCTTCACTGTCAACGGTTTGCGGGTGCGGTAGCGCATTTCCTGCCACGTCTTCCCATCCAATACCGTAGCGTTGCGTTGCAAAAAACGTAGCAGCATGTTCGATCCGTTCGCTGTGGGGCTTGAGACATGTCACTCGACTATCACTACCAAACCATTGGGTTTGTGCTGGATCATTTGATCGCCAAAGGGCTGCGTAGGGAAGACTTTTCCGCTGAGAACTCTATTGGAGGTGATGCTCTATCGCGAAGGCGACGAAGAAGAAGTTCAACTATTCCTGCTGGAATTGACAGGGCCAATCTTCAGGCCTCGTCAAGCCAGAAGGCAACTCGGTCCGGGCGTCTCCGCAAGCCATGTTGAGCTGCCACTGGGACAGACCCGCCGAATTGGAAAGGTCGACGCCCTCGATACGGGTCAGAAAGAAAAAGGCGCGGTCAAAGTCTATCGGCGCGGTGAACGTCGCTCCTCGGAAGTCCGCCCGTGCGAGATTGGCAAACGAGAAGCGGCTGCCGCTGATATCGGCGTCATGGAACTGCGCACGCCCCAATTCTGCCTTTGTGAAATCAACATTGGTCAGATTGGCGTCCTGGAAATTCGAGCGCTGCATTTCCGCGCTCGCAAACACAGCGCCCTGCGCGTCCATACGGCTGAAGTCGGTCCTGTAGGCCTCGATTCTGTCGAACCGGGCGCCTTTGGCGGTCGAGTCGGCCAGGGAAGCACGCACAAGCGTTGCCTTCTCAAGATTTGCCGCAAGGAGATTGCTGTTCCTGAGGTCGGTCGAAGTGAAATCAACACCGAACAGGTTCGCCCCGCTGAGGTCCTGTCCTTCTAGGATGAGAAGCTTCTTGTCACACTCGTACCAATTGACGCCAGGCGTCGGGGCTGCGTGGCAATTTTGAGCAGCAGTGGCGTTCTGCCAAGCAAACACAGCGCAAACCGCTAGAACCAAGCCGGATGGGCCGTAAGCTCTGGTTCGCCTCAAAGTCATTGTTGCTGGACCTCTGCTACTCGCCGACACTCAACCTTACCACATCTGCTGACACTCGAGCCACCGTGACCACCGCCGTCACAGTTAGCGCATTTCTCGTATTCAAGCTCTTGACCCGAACCAGTCAATGCCGCTGCACGTTGGCATCGTCGCCAGAGGGTGGTGAGCGGTCGCCCGTTCTGACCAGCACGAACGAGCATCTTGCGCCAGAAGCGGTCCATTCAGATGCGTTAATGGAATGGCAGCTACTCGGTCAGAACCAGATCTCTGCGATCACCCGCTTTGCGCCTCAATCTGCACTAGGCGCGCTAGAACGATCGATTGTCATCGCATTGGCGCGTGCCTGAACGGCGCGATACTGGATTACGGGCTTTTCGCTCCCGATCGCGAAGCCTGGAGCCGCAGCGTCATCACCCTGGTGCGCAACGTCAGCTAAACCGGCGTCGTAATGCACAATGGCGTCGAGGATCGTCTTGGTAGATATTCTGAGCGCGGGAATGTCATCCCGATGTAGGCGCCCGGGTAAGGCAGCGGAAGATTAGCGTCTAGTGCCGTTGTTGCTGTTGCTTCGGTTACCGGCTCAAAGTGGCTATCTGGGAGAGCTCGGCGATATCGCCATAGATCATCGAACCTTTGACGAGAAAACACTTGTCACCGAGGACTTCGAAGAGTGAGCTTGACGCGGTGCAAACCGGCAGGTTCTTCGAATTGGCGTACGTACCGGGCGCCGCGGTTTCGACCTTACGGTCCGCGGCTTCGGCATAGCTGACGCTGATCGCGAGCATAGCGATAGCAAGCTGGCTCGGGGATAAGCAAGGTCGCGACATGCATCCAAAATAGCACCGGCCCTTGATGGGCTTCGTCCATCGATTGGATGAAGCGGTCACCTATATTAGGGTAGTGGGTTAGTTTGAAATCTGCGAAACGCGATCAGGGAGAACCACGACGGTGGAAATGCATGGCCATTTGAAGCTGTCCTGCTTGCGAGATATCGGGTTTTCCGAGTGGGACCCAATAGGCTTGCTCGCGAAAGGCGAGGTTTGGGACCAAAAGCCCTTCGCAGATGAGTATGACCCGTATCTACTTGAGGCGGCAGGGCGGCTTCGCCGAGACTGGATCGTAGACGACGCTGTCGAATTTCTCATGAAGATCGAATGCGATCATATGGGACTAGGTCTGAGAGCAACTTCTCGCCCGCGCGCAGACGCCACTGCCAAAGCGATCCGTGCTTAATTAGATAGTGTTGACGGGGCGATTTCAAACTGACCCACTACCCGCCGGCTACCCGAATGCTAACCAACATCGGTCAGCTTGAAGAGCGCTTCTTTCGCCGATGCGACCACGTCATTCCAGCTCGGTGAGGACATATACTGCTGTGCCGAAGCAGAAAAGTCTACGTCAAGGTCGTAGAGCAAACGGCTGACGGTTTGAACGGATTTCGCTGGGTCGATCGTATCAACAGTTCGTCCCACCTCATCCTCTGGTCTGAAAAGGAACCAAGTATCATCCAGCATGAAGCGCATAACGATCTGTATATTACCATATTCTCGGCCCTCGGGGCACCGACGCTCAACCCAGCACAGCCGCTGATATTCAGCATCACTGAGGTCTCTGAGGCAAGAAGTCAGATCGTCTCTCATCGACCCAACATACTCGGCTTGAAGTCCGCTTTCCACCCATCTCGGCCATCGACGGCCGCCAGTTAACACGATGTTCGTCCGAGCGTACCTCAGGGCCTCGACCAAGAAACAGGACGCAGGGCGCTGGATTTCCAGACATCCATTTGCTGTGACCCGCGCTGGGTGCGCTGAGGCCGGGTTCTTGGCGAGAGCTGAGGCGACCAAGGCCAAGACCGATGTCGACGCCAAGCGGCTCAATGCTTCTGCGTGGAAATCCTCAAATCCTAAGCATCGAGGAACTGACGACGGGATAGGACAACCGACTGCCGCCTAGTGTGCTATTACGCTTTGCTATGGACATCGACGATATTCGAAATCGAGCGCAAGGTGTTGCCAAAGGCCGGGTCACGGCCGAAGAGCTTGAGTTCGCGCGCAGCATCCTTCTGGAGCGTCGAGGCGACGTTGGGTCAGCTTTGTACATTGTGGGTTGGTGTGGAAGCGTGTCGGATGCTGTTCTGATTGAGAGCTACCTCTATGGGCCAGAACGAGACTTGCATGGCGAAACTGCATTGAAAGCGCTGTGCCGTTATCTTCGCCTTATTGATCGCTATCGACCTCTTCTACGCGAACTCATCATGTCGCCAACCGATGTTGGCTGGACGAACAGCCGTATGGCCGCTATCCAACTCGCGCCCAACTATCTGAGCGGCTTCCAAGATGATGAACTGGGCTGCCAATTGGTTTCGATACTCTGTGATCCAAACGATCCAGAGCAGCCATCGGCTCGCGCTGCGTTGGTTGAAATATTGGCTTTAAGAAGCGAACTTAGAGACCCATTTGGGCTGCACGAGGAAAATGGCGATATGGATGCTGGCTACATCGTAAAACTGGCCTGTCAGCGCTTCGGCTGTGGACGCAGAGTGCAGTAACCGAATGACAGCATAGGGTCACTCATCTCGGCCATTGGCGGCAGCAACGGGTATAGGGACAGGGTCTGCTTTCCACCCCTTGCGGACGTTCGGTTTACGATCATATGCTACCTGTATGCGCCACTCATCTCTTTCGTCCTTCCTCAATGGGCGGGTGCGTGTCTTGGGCAAGACCGCCCTGCCCCGCATCCGCTTTCATGACCTTCGGCACACCCACGCCACGCAGATGCTATCGGCCGGCGTTCATCCGAAGGTCGCCAGCGAACGCTTGGGCCACTCGACAATCGGGATTACCTTGGATCTGTATTCCCATGTCATGCCCGGCATGCAGGCTGACGCGGCAGAGCAAGTTGACGCGGCGTTGCAGGTAGCTATAAGCGCAAGTCGAAAGACCATATAGTTGCAAAGTGCGTAGCAAACGGCCTTCTGAGCAAACCGCAAAGAGGCAAAAAGCACTTTAAAGTCAACTACTTGGAGGGATGGCCGAGCGGTTTAAGGCACCGGTCTTGAAAACCGGCGTGGGTGCAAGCCCACCGTGGGTTCGAATCCCAC
>NZ_RZSW01000252.1:0-8487 GCF_003997375.1 Mesorhizobium sp. M5C.F.Ca.IN.020.29.1.1
GGGCGGGCCTCGAAGGACTCGACAAGATCATCGGACGGCTGGACCACTGGCACGAGCGGACCGGCAAGGATTTTTTTAAGCCGGCGCCGCTGCTCAGACAGATGGCCGAAACCGGCGCCTGGGAAGGCGTCGCCAGCTAAACTGAGCGAGGCCATTTTAGAAAACCGTGGACTACCGAATCCGCGCGTCCATGATCTCGACAAAACGCGCGAAAAGACCAGCCTGCGATTTGATCTTGAGCTTGCGATAGATGTTGCGGCGGTGGACCTTTACGGTTCCCGGTACGATGCGCATCGCCCTGGCTATCGATTCCGTGGAATGTCCCTGAAGCACCAGATCGACGACATGCTTTTCGCGCGGTGTGAGCGAAAGGCTCTTCCAGATATGAGCACGTTCAAACTCGTTGACCGGCGCAATCGCCTCGTCCTGCTTCGTCTCTGCCGGTTCGTCGGCCGGAAGGGCCGGCCAGCGCAGCCTTGCGAAACCGATCACCGCCGGCGCCATGTCGCGCAGCAATCTGGCATCGGCGGTTCCGAAGGGTCCCGAAGCATGCAGTCGCATCAGCGAGACCACCAGCGCGTCCTTTCCCGGCAGCGGCACGAAGAAGCCGACCTCTTCGGCCAGTTTGGTCTGGCTATAGTAGGAGCGGTAATATTCGCTGGCATAGAAGCGGTCCGGCGCCAGCTCGCGCATGCGCCAAAAACCTTCCTTGCGCTCGACCGCCGCGTGGTGGAACGGGTCGAGCAGATAAGGCCCCTCCTGATAGAGCGCTACGAAGACGTGGCTTTCGGCTGGCGAGAACGTCTCGAACAGCAGCGGCGGGCGCGAGGCGCCGCGATACCCGAAGACCACACAGTGATCGAAGCTGACATGCTGCCGGAGCCAGGTGACCATCGCCTTGCCGAAAAGCTCGCCGCTCGTCTCCCGTGTCGCAGCGATGAGCGCAGCGAGCTGGTTGTATTCGTCGCTGCGCGATACGTTCAATTTATACCCCTTTAAATGAGAAAATAGACCAAGTATACCACCCGCGAGGTATATACTAGTCACCGTTGGCTCTGATAGCGTCGTGAAAATCGCCTTCGCTGGAGCCCGCAGCTTTGACCGCAGTACCCGATATCGAGTTTCGCGGGGTCACCAAACGCTACGGCAGCGTGACTGCGGTCAGCGGCATCGATCTTGCCATCCCGCCATCTGCCTTTGTCGCTCTGCTCGGGCCGTCCGGCTGCGGCAAGACAACCTGCCTGCGCATGATCGGCGGCTTCGAACAGCCGAGCGAAGGTGCGGTGTTCATCCGCGGCCGCGATATGGCCGGCACGCCGCCCTACCGGCGGCCGGTCAACATGGTGTTCCAGCAATATGCGCTGTTCCCGCATCTGGATGTCGAGGACAACATCGCCTATGGGCTGCGCCAGGCGCGGCCGCGGTTGGCGCCGCGGGAGATCAGCCTGAGGGCAGGCGAGGCGCTCGCCATGGTGCGGCTTGCCGGCTACGGCCGCCGCAAGATCCACGAGCTTTCCGGCGGCCAGCAGCAGCGTGTCGCCCTGGCGCGCGCGCTGGTCAACAAGCCGGCGGTGCTGCTGCTCGACGAGCCGCTGGCGGCGCTCGACAAGAAGTTGCGCACAGACATGCAGATCGAGTTGCAGAACCTGCAGCGCGAGATCGGCATCACCTTCGTCCTTGTCACGCACGACCAGGAAGAAGCCCTGTCGATGAGCGATTTCGTCTGCGTCATGAATGGCGGGCGCATCGTCCAGCTCGGACAGCCCAGCGAAATCTATGACGAGCCCGCCGACCTGTTCGTCGCCGACTTCGTCGGCAAGACCAATCTCTTGAGCGGCAAGGTCGCCGGGCACTCGGGCAACCTCGTCGAGGTAGCGCTTGCCGACGGTACCGTCATAGCCGCGCGCAAGCGGACTTCGCTGCGGCAGGACGAAGCCGTTGCGGTCAGCCTGCGTCCTGAATCTTTAAGCCTCGGCGCGCCGGGAAGCGGCCGGTTCAACGGCATTATCCGCAACCGGATCTTTCTGGGCTCGACCGCGGAATATGCGATCGAGGTCGGGGGTATCGGAACGCTGCTCGCCAAGGCCGATCACCTGATCGGCAGTAAAAATCTCTTCAAGCCGGGTGAACCCGTCGCCATCGGCTTTACAGCCGGAACGCCGCTCGCGTTTCCTGATACCAAGAACAACGGGACCAACCAGAGGGAAAACAAACATGTCGAAATCATATCGTGACGGACTGCCGATAAGCCCCGAAAAATTCGTCGACCAATTGATGCGCCTCAAGCGCGGTTCCATCGGCCGCCGCGAATTCCTTGGCCTCACCGGTCTTGGCATCGCAACGGCGGTGATGGCCCGCGAGCTCGGCATTATGCCGTCGCCGGCCTTCGCCCAAGAGGGTCTTGGCGACCGCATGTCGATCGCCACCTGGCCCAATTACCACGACCCGGCGACGTTCGAGAATTTCAAGGCCGAGACGGGCGTCGCCGTCGAGGTCAATGTGTTCGGGTCAAACGAGGAGATGCTGGCCAAGCTGCAGGCCGGCGCTTCTGGCTGGAGCCTTTTCGTGCCGACCAACTACACGATCTCCACCTATAAGAAACTCGACATCATCGAAGCGCTCGACATGGCCAAGCTCGCCAATTTCGACGGCTCGCAACAGGACCCACGCTTCACTGGGGAAGGCACGATCGACGGCGTGGCCTACGCGGTGCCGAAGAATTGGGGCACCACCGGCTTTGCCGTCAACACCAAGAAGCTCACCAAGCCGATGACGAGCTGGAAGGAATTCTGGGACACGGCCATGGCGGAAGGCGACGGCCGGACCATGGTTCATGATTACCAGCTCACCACGATCGGCAATGCGCTGAAATATTTCGGCTTCTCGTTCAACTCGCTGAAGCAGGACGAACTCGCCAAGGCGGAGGAACTGCTGCTGAAGGTCAAGCCGCATCTGTTTGCGGTTTCCAGCGATTATCAGCCGTCGATGCGTGCCGGCGACGCCTGGATGACGATGTGCTGGACCAATGACGGGGCGCAGCTTCACCGCGACATTCCGGAGATCGCTTATGTGCTTGGCAAGGAGGGCGGCGAGATCTGGACCGACTTCTACGCCATTCCGAAGGATGCGCCCAACAAGCCCGCCGGCTATGCCCTGCTCAACTACCTGATGGACCCCAAAGTCGCGGTCAAGGAGCACCTGGCCAACGGTGCGCCCTCCACCGATGCCCGGGTCAATGCGCTGCTGCCAAAGGAAGTGCTGGCCAATCCGATCCTCTACCCGGCGGCGGATCTGCTGAAGCCGCTGGAATTCGGTGCGGCTGCGACGCTGACCGATCCGGGCCGGGCCGAACTGATGGCGCGCTTCAAGTCGGCTTGAACCGGGCGGGCCATAGGTCCGATGCAGGCAACTCTACCGGCGGGCAGATGTCCGCCGGCACCGGGGCGGTTTTTCAATGCGCAGCAATGTCCTTCGTCACAATCTGCTGACCGCGCTGCTGCTCGGTCCAGCAACCGCGTGGCTGGTGGTCTTTCTGGTCCTGCCGTTCGTCGCGATCGCCGTTTTCAGCGTTGGCGAGCGGGCGCCGGAAGGCGGCTATCAGGCCGCTTTCACCTTGGCGCAATATGCCAATCTTCCGGCGCGGGCGGCCGCCTTCTGGAATACGATGGTGCTGGCGCCGGCGGGCGCACTGGCCTGTCTTCTCGTCGCCTATCCGGTCGCCTACTACCTCGCCTTGCGCGCGCCGGAGCGGTGGCGGCTGATCCTGCTTGCGCTTGTCGTCATCCCGTTCTGGACTAGCCTACTGATGCGAACCTACGCCTGGATGTATATTCTGGGCGGGCGCGGCATCCCGGCATTGCTGGCCTATGTCGGGTTCGAAGATGTGCGGCTGATCAACACGCCGGGCGCAGTCCTGCTCGGCATCGTCTATGGCTATCTGCCGCTGATGATCCTGCCGATCTATGTCAGCCTCGAGCGGCTCGACCGCCGGCTGCTGGAAGCCTCGGCCGACCTAGGCGCAACACCAGTCTCGACATTCCTTGGTGTGACGCTGCGGCTGTCGCTGCCGGGTGTGATGACCGGCTTCTCGCTGGTCATGATCCTGCTGCTCGGCGAATATCTGATTCCGACGCTGCTCGGCGGCGGCAAGGTCTTCTTCATCGGCAACGCGCTGGTCGACCTGTTCCTGCAATCGCGCAACTGGCCGTTCGGATCGGCAATCGCGATCACGCTGGTTCTGGTTTCGGTGGTGGTGCTACTTGCCGCCAACCGCATTTCGACCCGGCTTTCGGGCGCGCGTCGGGTGGACCTGATCTGATGCGCGCCTTCGTCGTTGCGGTCTTTGCCTTCCTGTACCTGCCGATCGCGCTGGTGGTGCTGTTCTCCTTCAATGTCGGCCGTCACGCCAGCGAGCTCACCGGTTTTTCGGTGCAATGGTACGGCAAGGCGCTGTCGAACCCTTTCCTGGTCGAAGCGCTGAAGAACAGCCTGTTCATCGCCACCACCAGCGCGTTGCTCGCGGCGCTGTGCGGCACGGCGGCGGCGCTGGGCCTGGCGCGTGTCGGCGCGCGAACACGCGCCGTTTTCGATGCGCTTCTCGGTGCTGCGATCGTCGTTCCGGGCGTCGTCATCGGCATCTCGACGCTGGTCGCGCTCGTCCAGCTATTTGGGGTCGTCAATCCGTTTCTCGCGTCGCTGTGGCCGAACGACCAGCCGCCACGGCTGGCGCTCGGCTACGGGTCGATCATTGCCGCGCACGGCCTGTTTTCGATGGCGCTGGTGGCGATGATCGTCGGCACACGCCTCGGCAGCCTCGACCGCAATCTGGTCGAGGCTTCGAGTGATCTTTATGCCACCCCGCTGACGACTTTCCGCAGCATCGTGTTGCCGCAGATCATGCCGGCGGTGATCGCCGGCTTCCTGCTCGCCTTCACATTCTCCTTCGACGATTTCATCGTCGCCTTCTTCGTCGCCGGCGCACAGACGACGTTGCCGATCTATGTCTTTGCCTCGATCCGGCGCGGCGTGACGCCCGAAATCAACGCCATCGCGACGATCGTGCTCGTCGCCTCGGTGCTGCTTGTGGTGCTTGCCCAATGGCAATTGCGCCAACGCAAACCATCCAACTGAAAGTCGCAACATGATTCTGAAAGATCGCATCGCCGTGGTGACGGGCGCCGGGTCGGGCATCGGGCGCGCCGGTGCCATGATCATCGCCAGGGAAGGCGCGGTGGTGGTGATCGCCGACAGGGATCAGGCTGCCGGCGAAGCCACCGCTTTCAACATCCGTGCCGCCGGCGGCCGGGCCGAGGCGATCGCCACGGATGTCGGCGAGGACGCGGCGGTCGAGCAACTCATCGCTGGAACGCTGGGCAAACATGGCCGGATCGATATCCTGCACAATCACGCCGGAGTCCAGGTCGGCGGTACGCTGACCGAAGTCGGCGTCGACGGCATGGATGCCTCGTGGCGGATCAATGTGCGGGCACAGTTCCTCGCTGCCAGGCTCGTCATGCCGTCGATGATCGAACAGGGCGGCGGCGTCATCCTGAATACCGCCTCGAATTCAGGTGTGTTCTACGACCGCGAGATGATCGCCTACGCAACCTCAAAACATGCCGTGGTGGCGATGACCCGGCAGATGTCGCTCGACTATGCCACGCACAATGTCCGCGTCAACGCACTCTGTCCGGGCTGGGTCGATACGCCCTTCAACGAGCCCTTCATCGCCCAGATGGGCGGGCGGGATGCGATCGAACGCTATGTCCGCACCAAGATTCCCATGCAGCGCTGGGCCAGCGCCGAAGAAATAGCCGAAGCGATCCTGTTCCTCGTCTCCGATCGTTCGTCCTTCATGACCGGCCAGGCTTTGGTGATTGACGGCGGCGAGAGCATCGGCTGACATTTCGCGACAATGCGCTTGGCCGTGTCACCTCATACGTGCTTGCGGCCGCCGGCTTCGCGGAACCAGCTGTCGGGATAGGGATACCACCAGTCCTGGATCACTGGCTTGTGGTCGATGATGACCATCTTCGAGCGGCGGAAGGCATCCAGTCCCTGGCGTCCAAGTTCGCGGCCGAGGCCAGACGCCTTCCAGCCGCCGAACGGCAGCGCGTCATTGTCGATCAGCGGATTGTTGACCCAGACCATGCCGGCCTCGAGCCGCTCCGCAGCCTCATGCGCTTCGGCTAGATCGGTGGTGAACACGGAGGCGCCGAGCCCGAACGGGCTGTCATTGGCAAGCGCTATCGCCTCGTCGAAATCCTTGACCCGGCAGATCGCGGCGACCGGTCCGAAACACTCTTCGCGCACGATCGCCATGTCTGGAGTGATGCCTGTCAGGATTGTCGGCTCGTAGAACCAGCCGACATTGTGCGCCGGCGGAATGCGCCCGCCGGTGACCGCCTTGGCGCCGCTTCGGATCGCATCGTCGACCAGCCGCATGACTTTCGTCCGCGCCGCCTCGCTGACCAGCGGCCCGATCTCGGTCTTGTCGAGGCCGTTGCCGATGCGCAGCGTCCGTGTCTTCTCGGCAAACAGATCGACAAAGCGATCGTGAACGGCATCGACGACGAAGAATCGTTCGGCCGAAGTGCAGACCTGGCCGGTGAGGTGGAACGCGGCGGTGACGCTGCCGGCCGCCGCCACGTCCAGCGGGGCGTGTTGGCTGATGATCAGCGGATCGCTGCCGCCGGCCTCGATCACGCAAGGCTTCATGCGCTCGGCGCAGGCGACGGCGACGGCCTTGCCGGCAGCGACCGAGCCGGTGAAGGCGACCGCATGGGTACGGTCGGAAGCGATCAGCGCCTGAGCGGTGGCCGCCCCGCCGGGGAGGCAGGAAACCAGGCCCTCCGGCAGTGAGCGGAACACCTTGATATAATCCAGCGTCGACAATGTCGTCGCCTCCGCCGGCTTGATCACGCAGGCATTGCCGGCGGCAAGCGAAGCGGCGACGGTCCAGCACATCAACAGGATCGGAAAGTTGTAAGGCATGATATGCACCGAGGTGCCGTAGGGCTCGTAGCGCGCATATTGGAACGAACCGGCCTGCGTCGTGCCGGCGACCTTGCCGGCGTCGTCACGCGCCATTTCGGCGTAATAGCGGAAGATCGGTGCGCAATTGGCGATCTCGCCGATCGCTTCCGGATAGGGCTTGCCCATCTCGCGCACCATCAGCTCGGCGCAGCGCGTGAAGTCGGCCCCCTCGATAGCGTTGGCGACAGCATGCAGATGTCTGGCGCGGCTCTTGGCGTCGAGCTTCTTCCACGCCGTTTGCGCCTTGGTCGCCGCGGTGAGCACGGCATCGATCTCGCCGTCGGCTGCGGCAGCGGTGGCGCCCACGGTTTCCAGCGTCGCCGGATCGATTACTGGTTTTGCCGCACCGGTCATCGGCCGATAATCCGGATTGACGAAAAAGGTTGGCCGGTCAGCGGAGAATTCCATGGTCTTCCTTTCAACCCGCTCAGCGGATCATGTAGACCTTCTTGATCGTCTCGTGGACTGTGCAAACGCCCTTCCAGTCCTGCGGAAAGAACGCCGCAGTATCTGGTTCGATCTCGATAACCTCGCCGGATTCGTGGACATAGGTGCAGCGTCCCTCGAGGAAATGGCAGAACTCGTCGCGGGTGACATGGCAGTGCCATTTGCCTGGGGTGCAGACCCACAGCCCGCATTCGGAGCGGCCCTCCGGTCCCTTGTGCAGCAGCTTGCCGGAGGTGCGGGATTCGCCCTCGATCATGGTGGGGATGACGCCCCAGTCGACCAGGTCGGTGAGGGCAAGCGGCGATTTCATGATCGGTGTCGGCATGTCGTGAAGCTCCAGTGGCTGGCTTCAGGCCAGCATGTAGATGTTGCGAATGGTTTCGTGGACGGTGCATTCACCCGCCCAGCCGGCCGGGAACATGACCACCGTGGCGGCGGAGACGTCTATCACCTCGCCGTCATCTGATCGGTAGGTCGCGCGGCCGGCAACGAAATGGCACAATTCGTCGTGCGGAATCGCCAGCCGCCAACGGCCGGGCGTGCAGACCCAGATGCCGGATTCCGGCTGGTTGTTCGGCCCCTTGTGGACCAGCCTGCCGGTCGAGTGCGAAGCACCTTCCAGCGCATTGGGCTGGGTGCCCCAGTCGATGAGGTCGGCGCGGGTGGAAGCCTGGTGGAGATGTGGCGCGGAGGAGGTCATGTGGGTACTCCGTTGGTGCGACGTTCATTTTCGAGAGGCCTTCGCTCTACGGAGCCCCCTCTGTTCTGCCGGACATCTCCCCCAGTTGGGGGGAGATCGGCAGCCTCGCCGAGAGCGCCCCATTTGCGAAGTTGGCGATTGGCGTAAGCACTGATGACGGCCAATCTCCCTCCTTGTGGGGCATATGCGCTAAGATAGCTTCGGCATGGACTGAAATTTGCGCTTTCGTGGTGGTTCACGCCATCGATGTCGCAAGGCATGGAGATTTTGGCGCAGGGTTGCCAAGGGAGGTTGAGCAAAGATCG
>NZ_RZSW01000253.1:0-8366 GCF_003997375.1 Mesorhizobium sp. M5C.F.Ca.IN.020.29.1.1
TCCCACAGCCGGTCGAGCGCCACCCGCAGCGTGTCGTCGCCATATTCGGTGGCGATATCGGCCATGCCCGAATAGAGATACATCGCCCTGACCGCGTGGCCGACGACCTTGTCCTGATCGCGCACCGGCTTGTGCGACTGGCTGTATTCGTAGGTCTTGAAATGATAGGCTCTCGGGTCGGCGCCGCGGGCACGCGCCTCCTCGTCGAAATAATGCGGCTGTTGGCCTCGCTGGTCGATGAAGTATTTGGCAAGGTCCATATACTTTTGCTGACCGGTGACCCGCGCGAGCTTGACAAGCGCCAGCTCGATCTCCTCGTGGCCGCAATAACCCTTCTTCTTGCCGGGCTCGGGACCGAACGTCTCGGCGATATGGTCGACATAGCGGCACATGATGTCGAGCAGCTTGCGCTTTGCCGTCGCCTGGTAATAGGCGACCGCGCCCTCGATCAGGTGGCCGGCGCAATAGAGCTCGTGACAGTCGCGCAGGTTGGTCCAGCGCAGGCCGGGCTGGATACGCTGGTACCAGCTGGAGAGATAACCGTCGGGCTGCTGCAGTTTGCCGTACATGTCGATGACGGCGTCGATCTTCTTCTCCAGCTCGTCATTGCGGCGGCGATACAGCGAATAGGCCGCGGTCTCGATCGTCTTGCCCCAATCGCTGTCCCAGAACATCTGGGTCGTCACCGTAGATCCAGTGAACTCGTTGCCGGCGGTGGCTGCCTCGTCCGGCGAGGGTGAGTGGAACGGAATGACGACGCCCGGCGATGGCCGGTCCGGGTCGATCTGCTCCAGCATGCGCGCCTCGACGCAGCGCTCGTAGAGGATGTCGGCGGTCCTGGTCGCGACGGCATCGACGCGGTCGCCCCAGAAGCCGCGCACATCGACCTGCGGCACGGGCAGCGGACGGAAGGCGAGTTTTGGCTTGCCCAACTTGCTGGTTTGGCCCGGCGTAGTGCCCTGACTGACGGATTGCGATGCGGTCATCAATTTACTCCGGTTCGATTCGATTGGTCACTTCACGGCCCCTGCCATGAGGCCGCGGATGTAGAAGCGCTGCAGCAACAGGAAGAGCACCAGGCATGGCACCATCATCACGGTGACGCCGGCCTGCACCGCGCCCCAGTCGATGGCGCCGAAGCGGCCGGACTGCAGCGCCGTCATCATGATCGGCAGCGTGAATTTGGACTGGTCCGTCATCAGCACCAGCGCCGCCAGGAATTCGTTCCAGGCACCGAGGAATGCGAACAGCGCGATGGTGACGATGCCCGGCCAGACCAGCGGCAGCATCACCCTCAGCAGCATGGTGACATTGTTGGCGCCGTCCATGCGGGCGGCTTCCTCGATCTCGCGCGGCACCGCGTCGAAGGCGTTGCGCATCATGAAGATCGAGAACGGCAGCTGCAGCGTGACATAGACGCAGACCAGCCCGGTCAGCGTGTTGTGCAGGCCGATCTTGGTCAGCACCAGGAAGATCGGCGTCAGGATCGACTGGAACGGGATCATGATCGTCGACAGGATGACGACGAAGAGCAGGTTCTTCAGCGGAAAGCGGAAGCGCGAGAAACCGTAGCCGGCCAGCACGCTGACGATCACCGACAGCACCACCGTCATGACAGAGACATAGATGCTGTTTTGCGCCGGCAGCCAGAGGCCATCGCCGAAAGTGTTGAGCGTGGCGTAATTCTCGACCGAAAAACCTGTCGTCGGCCAGGGCGGCAGCGGCGGCTGACGCGACTCCTGCGCCGGCTTGAACGCCGAAAGCACGGTCCAGACGATCGGCGCCAGGAACAGCAATGAGGCGATGATGCCCGTCGAGTGCTCGGCGATCTGCATGCCGATGCGGGTTCTGCGGCTCCTTGCCTGCGCCATCAGTCAACGCCCTCCGGTTGGCGCAGCAGCCGCAGCTGGATCAGGCTGAGTGCGACCAGGATGATCAGCAGGATCATCGACAATGCGGCTCCGTAGCCGAGCTTGAACGACACGAATGACTGGTTGAAAATCCAGTAGACGGCAGTCAGCGTCTGGTTGCGCGGCCCGCCGCGCAGGATGATGTAGAACTGGTCAAAGGCGAGCACCGAACCGGCAACCGACAGGATCAGCGCCAGCGCCAGGGTGCGGCGCATCAACGGCAGAGTGATAGCGCGAAACCGCGCCAGCGGCCCTGCCCCGTCGATCATCGCCGCCTCCTGCAGATCCGGCGGGATGGATTGCAGGCCGGTCATCAGGATGATCATGGTGAATCCCGCCACCTTCCAGACGACCATGGCGATAATCGACCAGAAGGCCGGCTGGAACGTCGCCAGCAGATTGACCTTCTTCTCGGTCAGGCCGAGTTCGAAGGCGGCCGGGCTGAACAGGCCGGAATCGACATTGAGAAGCCAAGACCAGAGCAGGCTGGCCGAGGCGAAGCCGATGACCGCCGGCATGAAGAAGGACGTCCGGTAGAAGCCGGTCAGCGGCCGCGGCCTTTCGATGAAAAGCGCCAGCGGAAAGGCGACGGCGAAGATCGCGATCGTCACCACCACCGTGTAGTAGCCGGTGAATTTGAGTGCGTTCCAGAACCTGGTGTCGCGCAGGATCGCCCAGTAATTGTCGAGGCCAATGAACGAGTGCGCGCCCATCAGCGGCCAGTTGTGCAGCGACATCCACGCCGTCATGCAAAGCGGGATGATGAAGAAGACGACGACAAGGGCGACGGCCGGCGCGACATAGAGCAGGCCGATCCACTGCCGGCGGCCGGCGCCGACCAGTTTGCGGCGACGCGCTGGGGTGGAAATTGCTGCGATGGAGGTCATGCCTGTTCTTCCGTTGGCGCTACGTCCCCCTCCCCCTTGCGGGGAGGGTCCGGCCGCCCGGGGTGGGGTCGCCTCCGACGCGCGCCGACGCAAAAGAACGTCGAGCACTGCCGAGATGACCCCACCCGGACCTGCGGTCCGACCTCCCCTCGAGGGGGAGGTTACGCCTACTGTTGCGGCGCCGAGTCGATGATCGACTGCATGGTTTCCTGCGCATTGGCGATGGCGCCATCGACGTCTTCGCCGAAGAAGACCTCGTTGACCATCTGGTTCCACGGACCGTTGGCCGAGTTGATCAGGTCGTTGAACACCACCGAATAGGGCGTGCGGCCCTTGGCCATGGCCTCTGCGGCGACCTTGTAGCGCGGGTCGAGCTCCTTCAGCGCCTCATTGGCGATGTCGCCGCGCACCGGAAGGCTGCCATATTTCGCCAGGATGGTCTGGCCTTCGAGCGAATAGGCGAAATCGAGGAACTTCTTCACCACCGCGATCTTGGTGGTGCCCTTGGTGACGACAAAATTGTCGCCGCCGGCGAACGACGACCAGCCGCCATCCTTGCCAGGCAGGAAGGTGACGCCGTAGTCGATGTCTGGGTATTGCGTGTTCAGCGCGCCGATGGCGAAGGCGCCGGACGGCGAGATGCCGATATTGCCGGCGGCAAACGCAGCAAAGAAGTTGGAGCCGGTGTCGGTCTGCGCGCCTGCCGGCACCAGGTCCTTCTTGACCATCGAGCGGTAGAGGTCGATGGCGCCGCGCAGCTGCGGGCTGTCGAGCGTCGCCTTCGAGCCGTCCTCGGTGAGGATGTCGCCGCCCGAGGCCCAGATCAGCGGCGTGAAGGTGAAGATGTTGCAGCCGCCGCAATTGCCGGAGAAATAGAATCCCTTGGTGTCGCCGCCGAGCGCGTTGACCTTTTCGGCATAGGCTTCGATCTCGGCCCAGTTGGTCGGGCCCTTTTCAGGGTCGAGACCGGCCTGCTTGAACAGCTTCTTGTTCCAGATCAGCACCGAACTATCGGCGGAGAACGGCAGCCCGTAGATGCGGCCCTTGTAGGTGCCGGTCTTGACATGCGCCGGCGACAGGCTCGCGAAATAAGGCAGGGATTTCGCCCAGTCGGTGATGTCTTCCAACTGGCCGGCGGCAGCGAAGGACGGCGTGTAGATCAGGTCGAGCGACAGCGCATCGGGTGCTGTGCCGCCGGCGGCGGCCGCGCCGTATTTCGGGATGATCTCGGCATTGGGGATGATGTCCAGCTTTATCTGGTTCTCATGCCCCTTGTTGAAGGCGTCGACGATGCGCGGCATGAAGTTCGAGCCGTCGGCGCGAACCCAGATGTTGGCGGTCTCGGCTGCGGCCGGCCCGACTGCTGCCAGCGTGGAAAAAATGCTCGCGGCAAAGGCGAGCCCGGTAAATATGGTCCTCATGTTCTCCTCCTCATGTTTCTGTTTCCTGCAACCGCGCTCCCAAGCGGGTGGCTATCGGCACGGCTGCCTTTAGTTTCATGCATGTCGTTATCCCAAAACCGCTATGCACTTTTGGGCGACATGCATTCGTTCAGCCGTCCGGCAGACGGCCGCATGACTGACGCACCACCAGCCGGCACGGCAGTTTTCGGATGCCCGGCTCGGCGGGTTCGCCGCCGACGAGCGAAAGCAAGGTGAGGCCGGCCTCGCGCCCGAGTGCCGCCAGGTTCATGTCGACGGAGGTCAGCGGCGGGCGGGTTGCCTCGGCCACGATCTGCCAATTGTCGAAACCGATGACGCCGACATCGTCCGGCACGCCAAGGCCGCGCTCGCGCAGCGCGTCGATGACGCCGCGCGCGATCTGGTCGTTGCCGCAAAAGACGGCATCGGGTTTTTCGTCCCCACTCTTCGACAGCTTACCGTCGAAGAGCTTCTTCACCGCCTCGTGACCCCATGCTTCCGACCACGATCCGAGCAATGGTTCCATGACCGGCAAGCCTTTCTCGGTCAGCACGTCACGATAGGCCTGTGCCCGCGCGTGCACCACCGCAAAACTCGCCGGCCCGGTGACATGGGCGATGCGGCGCCGCCCGAGCCGGCAAAAGTGCTCGACCGCCAGGCGCGCACCGCCGGCGTCGTCAGACACAAAGGCGACGGCGCCGGGATCGGGCTGGGTGAAGGCATAGATCACGGGAACGCCGAGATTGGACAGGTCGACCGGCAGATGGCGATCGATGCGCTTGCCGGTGGCGATGATGCCGTCGACGCGCTTGTCGAGCATGGCATCGACATGGAGCTGGCCGAGGCGCTTGTCGTCCTCGACGTTGCAGAGAAACACCGAGACGCCCTTGTCGACCAGCGCATCCGAAATGCCCGACATGACCGGCAGCGAAAAGCGGCCGTAGGTGTCGTTGGTCAACAGCCCGACGGTGAAGGAGCGCCGCCGCAACAGGCTCTGGGCCAGGCTGTTCGGGCGAAAGCCAAGCCGCTGCGCCGTCTCGCGAATGCGCTCGCGCGTCTCAGCCGTCATCCGCCCCTGCCCGTTCAGTGCCTTTGAGGCCGTGGCGACGCTGACGCCGGCAGAGGCAGCCACCTCGCGCAGGGTGACGGGGGTCTTGGCAGAGACTGGCTGGGCGTCGGAGGCCATGGTGCGTGGCGAATCCCTTGGTTGGGAAAAGGTTTTCTCTTGTTGGCCTGCGAGACGCTGATTGGTGAGGTCAGCGGGTTAGGAGCGCCTTGGGAAAAGGTTTTCTCAGGGGGAGATTAGGGGAAGGTATAGGGGATGGCAAGTGGGATAGATTTGGTTTTGGGCGTGTCTAAGATTTCTTGCTAGGGCGCCATTTCAGACGTCAGTGAATGCAGCCACTATGGTCCCGACTCGGGTTCATATCGGACGTTTCCGGTCTGACGCCGCGCGGATCCCTCCCGCCATTGATGCGATCGAGTTCGCAGCCACCTGGCGGAAGTTGGAAGCTTCTGATCCGCCCTTTCTTGCTGCTGCGGTAGGAAGACTTCTTGATTCAGCCGCAAGCCCAAATTGCTGGATTTGGCAGCCCAGGAAGGATAGGCTTGGTTTTTGGTTCAAGCGATGGAACAGAGACTAGCCGCAATTCTGGCTGCCGATATGGCGGGCTACAGTCGGCTAATGGAGGCCGACGAATCCGGCACGCTCGCACGCCTTCGGACCCATCGCATAGAACTGGTCGATCCCGCCA
Organism: Mesorhizobium sp. M5C.F.Ca.IN.020.29.1.1; assembly: GCF_003997375.1. Lineage (NCBI taxonomy): Bacteria > Pseudomonadati > Pseudomonadota > Alphaproteobacteria > Hyphomicrobiales > Phyllobacteriaceae > Mesorhizobium > Mesorhizobium sp. M5C.F.Ca.IN.020.29.1.1. The sequence goes on from NZ_RZSW01000253.1 coordinate 5,973, forward strand.
TCGCGAAGAACAAGGGCCGGATCATCAAGACCACCGGAGACGGCATGCTCGTTGAGTTCCAGAGCGTGACCGATGCCGTGAAATGCGCCGTGGAAATCCAACAGCGCATGAAACGGCGCAATTCGGATGTGCCGCAAGAACGGCGTATCGAATTCAGGATCGGCATAAATCTCGGCGACATCATTTTCGAAGATGAGGACATTTTCGGCGACGGCGTCAATATTGCCTCGCGCATCGAGCAACTCGCCGACGTCGGCGGTATCTGCGTGACCGCAGCGGTGGCGACCCAAATTGCCGACCGTCTCGAAATTGCCATGGAGGACCTGGGCGAGAAGATGTTAAAGAACATCAGCCGCCCGGTTCGCCTCTATCGCATTGGGTTTGACAGTCCTGTCCTGCCGGAAGTCGAGGCAAAGCGATCCATCTCGAAACCTTCGATAGTGGTGCTGCCATTCAACAACATGAGCGGCGACCCCGAGCAGGAATTTTTCGCGGACGGACTGACCGAGGACATCATCACCGAACTGTCCCGCCACCATGAGCTGTTCGTCATTTCGCGCAATTCCAGCTTCGTCTACAAGAACCGCGCCGTGAATGTGCGCGAGGTGGCCGAGAAACTCGACGTCCAATACCTGGTGGAGGGAAGCGTCCGCAAGATCGGCGACAGGGTGCGCGTAACGGTTCAGCTCATCGACACGGCGAATGACGCTCATATTTGGGCAGACAAATATGACCGGAAGCTGGACGACATATTCGCGATTCAGGATGAGGTGACCGCGGCGATCGCAGCCACGCTGCCCGGTCGTGTCGAGGCGGCTCAGCGGGACCAGCTCGCGCGGGCGAAACCTGCAAACATGGCCGCCTATGAGTGTGTGCTTGCCGCCAAGGTGCTGCATCACCGAAGCACGATTGCGGATAATGAACGCGCGCAAACCTTGATAGGCAGGGCCGTCGCGCTCGACCCCGATTATGCTCATGCCCATGCCTGGCGGGCCTGCATCCTTGGCCAGGCCTGGGTCCATAACTGGTGCGAAGACAGGGATGGCGTATGGAACGACATCATGGCAGCGCTGGACAGGGCGTTGGCGCTGGACGACAACGATGCCGATGTCCACCGCATCCTCGCCGCAGTGAACGTGAACAACAATGAGCTGACCACAGCGCGCTACCATCAAGAGCGCGCCCTCGCCCTCAATCCCAATTACGACCTCGTGGTGGTGCAGCAAGGCGAGTTATTGACGTGGCTGGGGAGGCCGGAAGAGGGAATTGAATGGATCCGCAAGGCAATGCAGTTGAACCCGCACCACCCGGAGAGGTTCTGGAGCCATCTGGGAAAGGCGCATTTCGCCGCGCGCCAGTATGGCGAGGCGATCGAAGCTTTCATGCATCTGTCAACCATGGACTCGGTTCAGCACGCTTTCGCCGCTGCCTGCTACGGCTGGCTCGGCGACGAAATCGCGGCCGCGGCGCATCTAGCCAAGATCAGAACGCTCGATCCCCAATTCGACCTCGATTCATTTATCGCCACCCTGCACTTCGCCCAGGAGTCTGACGTGCAGCACGTCCGCGAAGGACTGCTGAAAGCCGGTATTGCCGACCTGTAGCCAGCCCGCGACTACGAACCAGATCCAATCGAGGACAGGCAAAAAAGATCGGCCCCCAACCCGATGCGGACCTTGTGGCATGACCGAACGACGGGCGGCTTAGGGTCGTCAGAGGCGGCCGTTCCACTCACCTACCAACACGCTGCCACGCCGGCGGTGCTTCACTGCTTGAAGCAGTGGTCGCGGTGCCATTGCAAGAAACAAGGATGCGGGCGGTCAAACTGTCGGCGAGGCGGAAGCACGCGACGGGTCCTGTTTATGAATGCCTGCACGCTGTCGAGGTCATTGACCTGTCGCGAGATCAGAATTTCCAGATCGTCGGATAGGCTGATCAGCCCGCGATCGAACATCCAATGCGCTGTACCGGATAGTGCGATCCCGTTGTTGATGACATCCGGGCCGTTCGCTTCGACCGGTCGAATATGGGCGGCTGAAACTTCTGCTCGGCCGCCGCCATTTATCAACTTCAGTCCCGTGATCGCGCACCGCTCGTCATAGGCGCGCAAGACGATGCGACGGAAAATGCGGTCCCGTACAATTCGCGATCCGATGTAGTTTACGCGATCACGGCTCTGCTCGAACTCGAACGGCGCCTGCTCATCCTGAAAACCGGTAGATGTGCCGACCTCATCAAGGCGCGGCAGCAACAACTCACTCGTGTCCAGGCCCAAATCGATAATGCGGTTGAAGTCGCCTGGACTGATCTGCCGGACGGCCGATTGGGCGCGACCGGAAATCCGTCCTTGGTCGTTGAGTAGGCCTCGTTCAACGAGACCATCAGGTCCGTTAA
>NZ_RZSW01000254.1:0-8314 GCF_003997375.1 Mesorhizobium sp. M5C.F.Ca.IN.020.29.1.1
CCGACAAAGCGAGCTGCGGCGCATAGGCGCGTAAATAGCCTATCTTGATTTCGGTCAGCTTTTTTTCCGGCTTGGCCGTTGCGGCCGGTTGCTTGCCCGTTGCTTCCTGGGCCAGCGCGCCCGGAACGTTGACGGTCAGGGAAAAAAAGCACAAAAAGGCCGCGAGAGTGCCCGGCACCGCGCTCGTCATCGATAAAATTACCCGTTCTTGCGCTAAAGTCCGATTGTTGCCGGACCGGCGCGAAGTCAAGGTGCCCGTGATGAGCTTAGCTGACCCGCAAATTTTATCAAACCCTGAAAGTGGACTTCTCGCGTCTGCTTTAGTGGCATGCCTGCTCGCCGGAAGCGCAACTGAGCGGATTCCGGTATCCGGACCCGAGAGCGTCCTGTCCCTCATGCCGCAGAAAGTCTTCCAATGACCAGAATGCTGGCCAGTGTCACCGGCGTCGACGAGGCGGAGATCGCCCTTTCGGGTGGCGTCGACATCGTCGACCTGAAGGATCCGAAGGCGGGGGCGCTTGGCGCGGTATCCACGCAAACCATCCGCCGGACGATTTCATTCATCGCCGGCCGGGCGCCGGTCAGCGCGGTCTGCGGCGATCTGCCGATGGAACCGGAGACGATCCGCGGCAAGGCCGAAGAGATCGCCGCGACCGGCGTCGATTACGTCAAGATAGGCTTTTTCCCGTCGGAAAATGTCTCCGCCTGCGCGGCGGCGCTCGAGCCGCTCGCCGTGCGAACGAAACTGATCGCCGTGCTTTTCGCCGACCTGGCGCCGGATTTCGAGCTTCTGCCGATGCTTGCCAAACATCGCTTCCATGGCGCCATGGTCGACACTGCGATCAAGGCAAACGGGCGGCTGCTCGACCATCTGCCGCCCGAGCGTATCCCGGGTTTCATCGATCGAGCCAAATCGCTCGGTCTGATTTTTGGCCTGAGCGGATCGCTGGAAACCCCTGATATCCCGCGCCTGCTGCCCTTCGCTCCCGATTTTCTCGGCTTTCGCGGGGCACTGTGCGGCAACTCCGGCCGCGTGGGTTCGATCAGTGCCGAGGCCGTTGCGCAGATCCGCGAGTTGGTCCCGGAAGAATCCCGGGCCGGCGGCCCGTCGAGCGTCGACTACCGCCTGCTGGCGGCGAGGGGCTATTCGCCGGGCACCGACCCGACACTGGGCACCGACAAGATCTTCGTGCGGGACTTTGTCCTGCCGGTTCAGATCGGCGCTTACAGCTTCGAGCACGGCCATACACAGAAGGTGCGTTTCGACGTGACCGCCGACGTGCTGCAAGTCACCGACCATCCCGAAGACATGCGCCATGTGTTCTCCTACGACATCATCATGGACGGCATTCGCACCATCGTCGCGCGGGGCCACGTCCAGCTTAGCGAGGCCTTGGCCGAGCAGGTGGCGACCTACATTCTGGAGAACCCGCGTGTCGTGCGCGTCACGGTAAGGGTGGAAAAACTCGAACTCGGCCCAGGCGGCGTCGGCGTCGAGATCGAACGCAAGCGCCAAACGGCAGGCCGCGGCGTCGCCTCCGGCCCTGCCGGCCGAAAAGGCCAAATCGCTGCTTCCCAGCCGCGACAAGAAAGGCCTGAGGCCATCAGGCGAGCCGCCGTCAAGCCGTCCGTCGTCAAGCTTGGCGGCAGCACGGTCCATGCGGCGGAAATGGAAAGCTGGATCGCGGCGCTGGCGGGTTCCAAGCTGCCTATCGTCATTGTGCCCGGCGGCGGCCTGTTCGCCGACCAGGTGCGTGAGACGCAGTTCCGGATGGATTTTTCCGATACCGCTGCCCACGCCATGGCGATCCTCGCCATGGAGCAGTTCGGCCAGGTCATACTCGACCGTGACGAAAGGCTGGCGCCGGCACGGTCGCTGGAAGAAATGGTTCGAGGGTTGGATGAAGGGAGGGTACCGGTGTGGCTGCCGTCGTCATTGGCCCTGTCGGCGCCGGACATTCCGGCGTCCTGGGACATTACCTCCGATTCTCTTGCCGCCTGGCTTGCCGGCAAGCTCGGCGCGAATACGCTGCTGCTGATCAAGCAGACCGGCGCCTTCTTCGGCAGCGACACGATCGACGGCCTGGCAGTCAGGGGCATCGTCGATGCCGGTTTCGCCGCTATGCTGCCCGACGGTGTCGATTTCCATCTCGCCGGTCCGAAAGATGCAGCCGAAGCCGGGGCGCTGCTCGCGTCGGGCAATCTGCCCGGGATCCGGATCGCGGCTCCGATCCGGTCGGCAAGAAAAGCAGGGTAGGCGATGGCGACGCTGCATACGCCGCGCTGGGCATGGGTTTTGACCGGTTCCGGTCATTTTTTTACGGAGAGCTTCGCACTCATTCACCAGATAGAGCATTGCGATGTCTTTGTGTCGAAAGCCGCCAACGAAGTGCTGCGCATGTACAAGCTCAAGCTCGATTTCCCGGAGACGACGCGCGTCCTGCACGACAAGACGGCGAGCGCGATCCCGGTCGGCGAATTCTATCACGGTGTCTATCATACGGTGGTGGTGGCGCCGGCCAGTTCCAATACGGTCGCCAAATGCGTGCACGGCATTTCCGACACGCTCGCCACCAACGTCTTTGCCCAGGCGGGAAAATGCCGGGTGCCGGCCATCGTCTTTGCCTGCGACACCGCGCCGGAACTCGAAACCATGGCGCCGCATGGGCTGGTCAAGGTCTATCCGCGCAGGATCGACCTGGAGAATACCAACCAGCTGAAGAGTTTTGAGCGAACACAGGTGGTCGAGTCGCTTGCCGATCTCGAAGCCTCGGTCAGACGGCGCTACGCCGAACTCGCACGCCATGGCTGAGCGGCTGGTCTTTCTTACCGGCCATCTGGCAAAAGTCCGGCTGGAAAGGCTGCTGGCCGGACTGGGCGAAACCGAATTTGCCTGGGAGATCATCGACATCGGCGTCAAGGTTGCGGCGCTGATGAGCGAAGACATCATCAAGCGGCGGCTCAGCCTGACGGGCGGCATCGACCGCGTCATCCTGCCCGGCCGCTATCGCGGCGACATCGAGCATCTGTCGGAGCATTTCGGCGTGCCCTTTATACGCGGCCCCGACGAGATCGCCGATCTGCCGGCTTTTCTCGGCCGGGCGGGCGAGCCGCCCGACCTTTCGCGTCACGACATGCGCATCTTCGCCGAGATCGTCGATGCGCCGATGCTGTCGGTCGCGGCGCTGGTGGCGAGAGCACGGACGCTGGCTGCGGCCGGCGCCGACGTCATCGATCTCGGCTGCCTGCCGGAAACACCGTTTCCGTTGCTGGAAGAGGCGGTGCGCGAACTGAAGGCACAAGGATTTCTGGTCAGTGTCGATTCGGCCAGGTCAGACGAACTGTCGATCGGCGCAGGCGCCGGTGCGGACTATCTTCTGAGCCTCGATGAGAACACGCTGTCCTTGGCCTTCGACCACAAGGCCGTGGCAGTGCTGATCCCGGCCACGCCCGGCGACCTGGATTCGCTGGGACGGGCCATCGACGCGGCGCAAAAGGCCGGCGTCGCCTTCCTCGCCGATCCTGTGCTCGACCCGATCCATTTCGGCTTTGCCGCCTCACTCGGGCGCTTTGTCGAGGCGCGCCGCCGCTGGCCCGAGGTCGAACTGCTGATGGGCACCGGCAATCTCACCGAGTTGACCGACGCCGACAGTTCCGGCGTTACCGCCGTTCTGGCCGGGCTCTGCTCGGAACTTCAGATCCGAAACGTGCTTGCCGTGCATGTCAGCCCGCATACGCTGCGAACGATCGAGGAGCACGACATTGCCCGCCGCATCCTGTTTGCCGCCAAGAGTGACGGTGCGCTGCCGCGGAGTTACCATCCAGGGCTGCTGCAGGTTCACGACCGCAAGCCGTTCACCGCCTCGACCGGGGATATCGAAGCACTTGCGGCGGAGGTGCGCGACAACAACTTCCGCATCATGACCGCCGAGGACGGCATCCATGTTTTCAACGGCAAGGGGCATGCGGTTGCCACGGATGCGTTCGAACTCTTTGCCGGGCTCGGCGTTGAAGCGGATGGAGCACACGCGTTCTATCTCGGCGCGGAGCTGATGAAGGCCGAGATCGCGTGGCGCCTCGGCAAGCGCTATGTGCAGGACGAGCCGCTCGCATGGGGCGTTGCCGCGCCGGGTCCCGAAACCGACCGCAGCCGTCTTGCCGAGGCGGGCCACACGCTTCGCGCGAAGAAAGAGCGCTAAACCATGCCATACATTCGCGAATCGATCATCACCACGGTCAACAAAGCAGGCGACGTCCACATCGCGCCGATCGGCATAATCGCCGAGAAGGACGGCTGGGTCATCGCGCCGTTCCGACCGTCGATCACGCTCGACAATCTCGCCGAAGTGCCGTTCGCCATTGCCAATTACACCGATGACGTGCGCATCTTTGCCGGCTGCCTGACCGGCCGCAAGCATTGGCCAACCGTTGCCATCGACGGGTTTGCGGTGCCGCGGCTCGCAGCGGCGCTCGCCCATTCGGTCCTCGAAGTCGAAAGCGTCGATGACGATGCCATGCGGCCTCGCCATTTCTGCCGCGTGGTGCAGGAGGAAACGCATGCGCCGTTCGCCGGCTTCAACCGCGCCAAGGCGGCGGTGCTGGAACTGGCGATCCTGGTCAGCCGGCTCGGCATGCTGCCGCGCGACAAGATCGAGGCGGAAATCGCCTACCTTTCGATTGCCATCGAAAAGACCGCGGGCGAGGGCGAAAAAGAAGCCTGGGACTGGCTGATGCAGCGTGTCGGCGATCACCTTGCGGCCGAGGATGCCAGCGGCGAGAATGCGCGGGGGTGAACCGGATATGCTGAACCAGGGTAAGCGTCCGGGCTATCTCAAACGGCGGTGTTCGACCCTTTTGCGGCCATTGAGCCCGGTATGCACGATGACCGGAGTGGGGCCGACAGTAGACTGTCGGGTCTCGGCGAATGAAGATACGAAAGCGGCCGGTCATCGACGCGCCTCGCAAGGCGTCCGGCTTCTCTGTTAGATGTTTTTGAAAGACGATCGCCATGGTCCAACTTTCGCCCTCGACACCGACTCTCGATCTGGACATTAAGAAAATTTCCTCGGTGTTCGGGAAGAGCTCCGAAATCTACGGCCGCATCGTCAACGACATTGCGCCTGATCTGATGAGAGACAGGTACACTTTCGAGGACTTGTCGGATTTCGAATGCAGGGGCTCGCGACGAATCGATCGGGCGGGCGTACATGGGGCACATCTATTGGACGGAGATGCTGTACCGGGCGCATATGGCTTCGGTCGCATCGGTGTTCCGTACGTCCAGGTGGATCAAGGTGGCGATCCGCGAACATGAGGCGGGAAGCCTATATGGTTGCGCGTCGGCGTGTAGAAGCCTGATCGAATCCGCAGGCGATATAAACCACAGCCTGGGACCAGTGGCCCAGACGCTCGCCTACAACAAGGATGCGATCCGGGCCGAGATTTCCGGTCAAACCGGGGAGCCCATGCTGTCCGCAAAGGAGTTTGAAGACACGCTGATACACTTCACGCATGCCCGGAAGGTGCTGAAGACCGAAAAGACACCGGACAGTCACAAGGCGATGCAGACTTTCCAGTACGTCGACCGGGCCTACCTCGTCTTCTCCGGCGGACGCATCCCGCTGCGCGGCATCGAGATGCACGGGACCCTATTTCCGGCCGGACGTCTGGGTCGCGGGTGCGCCCGTCAAAAAGGGCTACCTGACCGTCGACGAGAGCGCGCAGGAATTCGTGGTCACGCAGGACGGCTGGAGCTTCGTCGCTGACACGCTGGAAGTCCTCGGGAAATAGCCGCCATGCAATACGCCCTGGTCGATAAGGAACGGCGCGAGTCCTTTCCGGAACGCACAGGCAGCGCCAAGAGCGGACGCTTGGCGCCAATGTGCCAAACGTCGTGATTTGGCCGGAACCGGGACGGCAACTTGCAGGGATGGATTGCGCTTTCGCAGGTCTCGCCCCGGTGCAACCGCATGCGCTGCTGCCTCGTGGCGTGCGGGTATTCCATCGCCGCCAAAATGCGCCTATTCAGGCAGGCCCGCCAGACGCCAGCCATCAACAAACGGCTGCGCAATGCTCATGCTCCTAAAGGGTGAGTTCGCCGCCAGATCACCGAACCTCCAACTTGGATTGCCCGCAAGAAATAGGCGGGCTTCCTCCTGTGCCTCAGAAACGCGGCCGGCAAGGGCAAGTGCGGCAATCAGGTGCTCCCTCGAACCCGTCCCGTAGGTTTCTTCCCTGCTCAAAGACGCAACAGCTTCTTCGTAGTGACCGGAGGAAATTTGCGCCATTCCCATGATCCAGAAATACCAACCGGGTGGACGAGGATTTAAACGCAGCGCGTCTGCACAAGCGGTCAGCGCCGCTTGCGGCTTGCCTAAGTAGATTTGAAGCTCACCCATCCATGCAACGGCATCTGCATTGTTGGGATTTTGCCGAACGGCGGTATCGAATTGGAATTTTGCTTCATCCCAATTGCGCTCATAAAGCTGAACGCAGCCCAGGATCCTGTGAGCGTGGGAATCGCCGGGGTCGATTTCCACGGCCCGTTGCGCGTGCATCAGAGCCTTTGCGCGGCCGGGTATCTGTGGTTCTCCCCAGATAATCCAGCCAAATAGCAGTGAGATGGCAAGATTGCTGTGCGCTTCGCAGTAGTTTGGATCGATCTGAACGGCACGTTCCAAATCAGCACACGCCTCACTGTTGTCTGATCTCGAAACGTTGCATTTGCCTCGCGATCTAACACAAAGATCATAGGCTTCGAGATTTGACGGTCGGGAACGGGCAACAATATTCTTTCCACCAAGCTTGCCAGAAATCGCTTCAACAACGCGCCGCGTGACCTCGTCCTGAACGTCGAAGATGTCGGCGATATCGCGGTCGAAGCGCTCAGCCCAGACGTGATTGCCGCCTTCCGACCCATTGATTAGCTGCACATTAACACGCAAACGCTTGTCGGATCGCCGTGCGCTGCCCTCAAGTATGTAATTGACCCCTAGATCGCGAGCGATCTGACGGACATCACTAGGCTTGCCCTTGTAGGCGAAGGTGGAGTTGCGGGCGATTACGAAGAAGCCCGGTACAGTCGAGAGATCGGTGATGATGTCCTCTGTCAGGCCGTCGGTAAAGAACTCCTGTTCGGCGTCGCCGCTCATGTTGATGAAGGGCAGCACGGCGATGGACGGCTTGTCGAGAAGTGCGAGCGGAGCCGGTGTTGCTCCGGTTAAGACAGGTGGCTCGCGACGGGGAGACGTACCGGCCTCCAGCGCATACACACGCATCGGCTCAGCAATGTTCTTAAGGACTCTCTCGCCGAGATCACAAATCGCGAGGTCGAGCCGGCTCCGTACCTGACGGTAGGCATCTTCGGACAGGCAGATGGTTCCTGGTTTCGCTATGCCCTCTAGACGAGCAGCGATATTGACGCCATCGCCCATCAAGTCGCCATCCGCCTCCTCGACAACATCGCCGACATGAATACCGATGCGCAGTTCAATTCGACGATCTGCCGGCAATCCGGAATTGCGCTCGAGCATTCCTGCCTGCAGCTCCATAGCGCAGCGGACCGCGTCAACGCCGCTCCGAAACTCGGACAGCACGCCATCGCCGGTGCTCTTCACGACCCGGCCCCGATGAACTGCGATGGTCGGATCGACGAGGTCGCTTCGCAGCGTGCGGATGCGTGCGAGCGTACGATCTTCGTCGCGCGCCGTCAGACGGCTGAATCCGACGATGTCCGCCACTAGGATTGCAGCGAGCTTGCGTGCTTCGGTCATTGCTTGCCCATACCCGAAATCCTATCACAGCTGCGGGCGGATAGCCGCGCAGTTTGTGACCCGCGAGATACCATGCAATCAGTTCCGCATACGGACGAAGAAGCAGAGCTTTGGATAGTGAACAGAGTAACCGCTCATTGGCTTCGGCGCCCTCGCGATCTAGCGATCCTGATGGCGCGCAATGCGGACATCGCAAGTGTGCACGCGTCGGTTAGCTTGCCACCGTCTTGAGGTTCACACGTGTTGCTGCGGCAACCGCGACCTCCAATACGTGCGCCAGCGATGTCGGCTTCACCACGATTGAAATCCAGCCAACAGCGCCACCGCTGATGCGGGCGCCACGCTGCTGGCTTCGCCGCGAACGGCGTCATCTGCGGGGATGATCTCGGCGAAATCGACGAAGCGGCGCTGCATGCGTTCGGCCAATCGCCTGATCTGCCAGCGGCCGGTTCCGGCGCCGACGATCGGCACTTCCCGGGCAAGAGACCCGGCAACCAGGGACGCTGCGTCGTGGATCTTGCGCAATTGCCGTTCGCTGAACC
>NZ_RZSW01000255.1:0-8299 GCF_003997375.1 Mesorhizobium sp. M5C.F.Ca.IN.020.29.1.1
CTTTGACGACGGCTTCGTTGGCCATCAGCCTGAAGAACGGCTTCAGGTCGATATCGGGTGATAGCGGATCGATCAGCGCCGTCACGCCGGGCGCCGCCATCTGGATCAGGCACAGGATCGGCCAAAAAGTCGTCTCGCGAATGAATTCGGTGTCGACGGTGACGAAATCCGACTTTTCGAACGCGGCAACAGCGGTCTCAAGTTCTTCTTGGGTTGATATGACGTGCATCAAATCGCTTTTAGCAAAGGGGGTAAGGTCTCCTTCAATTTCAGCCGCGCGGGCTTTCGTCAAGCGGCAGCCCCGGGTTCAAGACATCGGGGACCGTCATCATTGCTTCGCAGGCCCGTCGGAATCATCGTTGCGCTTGGCCAGTCGGGCGAACACCGTCGATGTGCGCAAAAGGCCGATGAAACGGCTGCGATGGCCGGCCGGCACGCCGGATCGCACCTGCATCCGGTACAGGATGACCACGACGAAAATGGCGTAGACGGTGGCGGTGAACACGAACAGAGCGCTTGGCCCGAAATACTGCATCGCCGTCGAGGCGGCGAACGGCCCGCTAATGGCGCCGAAGGAATAGAACAGCATCAGCGCGGCGTTGATCAGCACAAACTCGCCCTTGTCGGCGCGGTCGTTGGAATGCGCCGCCGACAGCGAATAGAGCGGCATGGCGAAGCAGCCGAAGATGAAGACGATCACGAAGTTGAGGGACGGGTCGCTGCGCGCCCAGAACACCAGCGCCAGCGACGCGAGCAGCGCGCAGCACGTCGTTATCAGCAGCACCGAACGCCGGTCCCAGCGGTCGGACAGATAGCCGAGCGGATACTGGATGATGGCGCCGCCGAAGATGCCGACACTGACGAACGTGACGACGTCGGTGACCGACATGCCGATCTGTTCGGCATAGACCGGCGACAATGTGCGGAAGGCGCTGTTGGTGACACCGACGGCAATGCAGCCGAAGCAGCCGAGCGGCGAAATCCGCCAGACGCGGGCCAGGTCGAGCTTGACGTCTTCCGGCGGGGTCGGGTTGGAGCGGTCGCCAAGCGACACCGGCACCAGCGAGAGCGTGATCATGATCGACATGACGGCGAAGATGGCGAAACCGCCGGCGCCGACGATCGGGATCAGGAACTGTGCGCCTGTGACCGAACCGATGTCGACCATCCGGTAGATGGCCAGCACCCGCGCGCGGTCCTTGTTGGCTGCCCCGGAATTGAGCCAGGCTTCCATGATGGTGAACAGGCCGGCGAAGCAGAAGCCGCCGGCGAGGCGCAACACGCACCACATGACCGGGTCGACGACCAGCACCAAAAGCAATGTCCCGGCGGAAGCGATCGCCGCCAGCGCGGAAAAGGCGCGGACATGGCCGACGGCCTTCATGATGTGGGTGACGGCGAGGCAGCCGAGCAGGAAGCCGGCGAAATAGAACGTGCCCATCAGGCCGATGGTAGAGGCCGAAAATCCCTCCTGCGCACCGCGCAGCGCGATCAGGGTGCTCTGCAGGCCGTTGCCGCCGAGCAGGATGCCGGCGGCAATAAGGAGCGGGATCAGCGGGCGCATGGAGGACATGAAGGAAGGCCTGTCGTTGATCCTTCTTGAACCATCGCTTGCGCCAATGCCAGCGGCAATTCCCGGCGATTAGCAGACCAGCGCCGACAATCAGTTTTTCGGTTTGATTTTTAGCTGAGGGGCGATCTTTCGCGCTCCCGATGGCGCGCTGGGGTGGTGGGCGTCCTACCGCAGAATTCCGTTTGTCATCAGCCATTTCACGGAGCGGGGCCACGCGTAGTTCGGACCCATGCGAAGATCGGTAAAGCCCTGCGAAACAGGTTTCCCGGTCTCAGCGTCGAGGATGCGAATGAACATGGTATGTTCTGTTCGGTTGACGCGTGTTACGACGCCGAGCAAGGCAAGAGATGCGCCGTGCTCTTTGGCGATTTTGCTTTCACAGCCACCGCAATTGCGCAATCCGTGCGGTGCAACCGCCTGCTCATCTGTCGCCGGCGCATCAACCACTGTAAAACGTCCGGACTGGGAGAGCATGTCCTTCGCCACTTGTGCCGACTCGGACAGATAGCGCCTATCGTGTTCATCCGGCGGAATTATTCCCGCCCCAGCGCTCTTGTCCTCCAATTCGAATGGAAACACCTCGATTGACATCGGCTTTGTCTGAGCGTGTGCAAATGCGCAGGTGCCAACAAGCAGCGTCACCAGGACAGTCAATGTGCGAATGCTCATGGTAGTCCTCCCGTCCGTGTAATGGCCATTGTACACGGCTTGACCCCCGATCACGATCAAGCGGAGCAAATTTTACGCTTTGACTGTGGTGTGGAGTTTTCACACAGCCAGGTTTACAAGTCGAAGTTCAAACCGAGAGATGCTGCCCGTGCGCCGCCTGCCTTGACAAAGGCGGCCTCTCATGTGCTTTTCGCCCAAATTTTCGGGCCGGGCGATCAGCCTTGGCCGCAATCAACATCCGGACTTATCAATGACAATGCATCGTTACCGCAGCCATACCTGTGCCCAGTTGAGGAAGAGCGACGTCGGCTCTTCCGTTCGCCTGTCGGGCTGGGTGCATCGCGTGCGCGATCATGGCGGCCTGCTCTTCATCGATTTGCGCGACCACTATGGCCTCACCCAGATCGTCGCCGATCCGGATTCGCCGGCCTTCAAGATCGCGGAGACGGTGCGCGGCGAGTGGGTCATCCGTGTCGACGGCGAGGTCAAGGCGCGCCTGGCCGAGACCGCGAACGCGAACCTGCCGACCGGCGAGATCGAGGTTTTCGCGCGCGAGATCGAAGTGCTGTCGGCGGCCAAGGAACTGCCGCTGCCGGTGTTCGGCGAGCCGGATTATCCCGAGGACATACGTCTCAAATATCGCTTCCTCGATCTCCGCCGCGACACGCTGCACAAGAACATCGTGGCGCGTACGAAAATCATCGCCGAGATGCGCAAGCGGATGGGCGAGGTCGGCTTCACCGAATTCTCAACGCCGATCCTGACCGCTTCGTCGCCTGAAGGGGCGCGTGACTTCCTGGTGCCGTCGCGCATCCATCCCGGCACCTTCTACGCGCTGCCGCAGGCGCCGCAGATATACAAGCAACTGATCATGGTTTCGGGCTTCGACCGTTACTTCCAGATCGCGCCGTGCTTCCGCGACGAGGATCCGCGCGCCGACCGCCTGCCGGGCGAATTCTACCAGCTCGACGTGGAAATGAGCTTCGTCGAGCAACACGACGTGCTGGCGACCATGGAGCCGGTGATGCGCGGTGTGTTCGAAACCTTTGCCGCCGGCAAGCCGGTGACGCAGGAGTTTCCGCGCATCGCCTATGACGTCGCCATGCGCAAATACGGCACCGACAAGCCGGACCTGCGCAACCCGATCGAGATGCAGGCGGTCTCTGATCATTTCCGCGATTCCGGCTTCAAGGTGTTCGCCAATATCCTCGCCAACGACCCGAAGGCCGAGGTCTGGGCCATTCCGGCCAGGACCGGCGGTTCGCGCGCCTTCTGCGACCGCATGAATTCCTGGGCGCAAGGCGAGGGCCAGCCGGGCCTCGGCTATATCTTCTGGCGAAAGGAAGGCGAGAAGCTCGAAGGCGCCGGGCCGCTCGCCAAGAACATCGGCGAGGAGCGCACCGAGGCGATCCGCCAGCAACTCGGTCTTGCCGATGGCGACGCCGCCTTCTTCGTCGCCGGCGACCCAAAGAAATTCGTCTCGTTCGCGGGCGCGGCGCGCACTCGCGCCGGCGAGGAGCTGAACCTTGTCGACCGCGACCGCTTCGAACTGTGCTGGATCGTCGACTTTCCCTTCTTCGAATGGAACGAGGACGAGAAAAAGATCGATTTCGCCCACAATCCGTTTTCCATGCCGCAAGGCGGCATCGACGCGCTCAACGGCGAGGATCTGCTTGGGATCAAGGCGTTCCAGTATGACATGGTCTGCAATGGTTTCGAGATCGCGTCTGGCGGAATCCGCAACCATCTGCCGGAAACCATGGTCAAGGCGTTCGAGACTGTCGGGCTGGACCGCGAGACGGTCGAGGAGCGCTTCGGCGGCCTCTACCGCGCCTTCCAGTACGGCGCACCGCCGCATGGCGGCATGGCGGCCGGCATCGACCGCGTCGTCATGCTGCTGGTCGGCGCCAAGAACCTGCGCGAAGTGACGATGTTCCCGATGAACCAGCAGGCCTATGACCTGTTGATGAGCGCGCCGTCGGAAGCCAGCCCGCAGCAGCTCCGCGAACTATCGCTGCGCGTCGCCGTGACCAAGAAAGAGGCTTAAAACTTCCAGCAACCGATTCTAAACGCTGTCGGTTTGCGCTGCCCCTCATTGCCCTGCCGGGCATTTCTCCCCGTATACTGACGGGGAGAAAGACGCCGTCACGAATGGTTTCGTCAGCTGCCTGCGTTGCAAAATGGGCGCCAAGGTCGCGGCCATTTCCCTTCTCCCCGTCACTATACGGGGAGAAGATGCCGGCAGGCGGATGAGGGGCGGCGCTGACACTTCCAATGTAAGCGCATTTTGCAGAACCGGCCAGAGACGTGCCGGTCAGTCTTCGTTCGCCTTGACCGTCACGCCAAGCGTCTTCGGCAGGTCGAGCGGGTTGGACATGGCGCCCGCCATGATCAGCGCGAACGGCACTGCCGCCGGCGGCTCGGCCAAGATCTCGAGGCTCTGCGGATCGTCGAGAAATTTGCCGACTGCCGCCGACACCTGCGCCGTCAATTCGGGATTGTTGAGCTGCGCCATGCCGAAAGGCACGATCGCCTTGGCCTGGTTGGCGATGTCCTTGCCGGACATGCCTTGCTGCTTGCCGACGTAGTCCAGCACCTTGTTGGTCAGCGAATCGTCGTCGAAGCGAATCGAAGCGCTGTTGAATGAAAGCTGCTGCAGGACGCCGAGCATGGCCATGCCTTGCGCCGAGTTGTCGGCGCCTTCGGGCTGAGCCGCTATCTTCTTCTGCATCTCCTGCAGCGACTTGATGACGTCCAACGTGTAGCCGCCGAGACCGAAGGTCATGCCAAGCGTTCCGGCATTGTCGACGGAGATGTCGTATTTCGACAGCTCCATCTTGCCGTCCGCAGGCTGCCAGGTGCCCTTCATTTCAAGGTTCCCGGTGATGTTCTGGTAACCGAGCGCGTTGATCACGTCCTTGGACTTCGGGTCCTCGACCAGCGTCAGGTCGGCATTGAACTTTTCCGTGGTTCCGGAAAATTCCATCGCCTTGCCGTCGGCCGGTGGGGTGATTTCGATGGCGAGTCCGTCCATCGAGAATGCGGTCTTGTCGGCAACCTTGACCGTCATGTTGTCGAGTTCGGCCGATTTATACATCATCATTGAGCCCAGCGGGCCTGTGGCGCCGTCGGCCGGAACCGTCATGCCGTGGATGATGAAGGGGCTGAGGTCGACCGTGACGCCGTCCTCGCTGTGCCGGAACGCCGCAGTCGAGACGGTTTCGATTTCATAGCCGCCATTGGCTTCGGTCACGCCTTCGAGTGTGACGTCGCCGATCTTGAACGCTTCCTTTTCGGCCGCCGGTTTGAAGGCCACGCCTTGCAGCACCATGCTGGAGGCATCGCCCGTCACCCCGGTCCAGGAGATGTCGACGCCCTGGGCGGCGAGAGCCGCCTTCAGCCGGTCGGCGACCGCCGCATCCTGCGCCAAGGCCGCGTTCAGCGGCAGCGTCAGCAAAAACGTCGAAAAAGCAAGTTTGTTGAGTGTCGAGCGTCTGATCGTCATCGCAAGTCCCCTGAGAGTGTCCTGAAGATTGTTTTTTCAACTCGTTGCGCCGTCACCCTTCCGTGATGAACTGGACGGGAAAAAGGCGTTCTCCCGCACAATGGTCGAAAACCATGGCGAAAGGCAAATCCGATCCATTGCCATAGAGCCGGGATGTAACCGATTGATGTTGGTCGGCGCAGCAGTGCGCCCAGTTGGTGTTGCAGAAGGAGGCGCAGTCAAGCGCCTCTTGCCGCGAATCACCCGCTCGGCTAGTCCCAGCCCATGGGAAAAAGGCTTTTGCCGCCTGGCGATGGCGGTGGCGACAACATCGAGCCGGTCGATCTGAAGAAAGCGCTGGAAGAGCGCTATCTCGCCTATGCGCTGTCGACCATCATGCACCGGGCGCTGCCGGACGTGCGCGACGGGCTGAAACCGGTCCATCGCCGCATCATGCATGCCATGCGGCTGCTCAGGCTCAACCCCGACCAGGGGTTCGCCAAATGCGCCCGCATCGTCGGCGAGGTGATGGGCAAGTTTCATCCGCATGGCGATCAGTCGATCTACGACGCGCTGGTGCGGCTGGCGCAGGATTTTTCGATGCGCTATCCCCTGGTCGACGGGCAGGGCAATTTCGGCAATATCGACGGCGATAACGCCGCCGCCATGCGCTACACCGAAGCGCGCATGACCGATGTGGCGACCGAGCTGCTGTCCGGCATCACCGAGGATGCGGTCGACTACCGGCCGACCTACAATGAGGAGGACGAGGAGCCGGTCGTGCTGCCCGGCGCCTTCCCGAACTTGCTCGCCAACGGCTCGTCCGGCATTGCCGTAGGCATGGCGACCTCGATCCCGCCGCACAATGCCGCCGAGCTCTGCGACGCCGCGCTGCATCTGATCGAGAACCCCGATGCGCCGGTGACGGCGTTGATGGACTTCGTCCAAGGTCCGGATTTTCCGACCGGCGGCATCATCGTCGATAGCCGAGCCTCGATCCTCGAAGCCTATGAAACCGGTCGCGGTGGTTTCCGCCTCCGGGCGAAATGGAGCCAGGAGGACCAGGGCAGGGGCACCTGGAGCATCGTCGTCACCGAAATCCCCTACGGCGTCCAGAAGGCGCGGCTGATCGAAAAGATCGCCGACCTTCTGATGGCGCGCAAATTGCCGCTGCTCGAAGACATCCGCGACGAGAGCGCCGATGACGTCCGCGTCGTGCTGGTGCCGAAGAGCCGTTCGGTCGATCCCGGCATCCTGATGGAATCGCTGTTCAAGCTGACCGAGCTCGAAAGCCGCTTTCCGCTCAACATGAACGTCCTGTCGCGCGGCAAGATACCCAACGTGCTGTCGCTGAAAGGCGTGCTCAAGGAATGGCTGGAGCACCGCCGCGAGGTGCTGATCCGCCGCTCCAGGCATCGCTTGGGCGAGATCGAAAGGCGGCTGGAGATTCTCGCCGGCTATCTGATCGCCTATCTCAACATCGACGAGGTGATCAGGATCATCCGCGAGGAGGACGAGCCCAAGCAAGTGATGATGGCGCGCTGGTCGCTCACCGACAACCAGGCCGAAGCCATCCTCAACATGCGGCTCAGGGCCCTGCGCAAGCTCGAGGAATTCGAGATCCGCAAGGAATTCGACGGCCTCACTATCGAGAAAAAGCAGATCGAGGCGCTGCTTGCGTCCGACGCCAGGCAGTGGTCGACGATCAAATGGGAAGTCTCCAGCATCCGCGAGAAATTCGGACCGGAGACCGAGCTCGGCAAGCGCCGGACCCAGTTCGCCGACGCGCCCGAACATGACCTGACCGATATCGCCCATGCGATGATCGAGCGCGAGCCGGTCACCGTGGTCGTTTCGGAAAAGGGCTGGCTCAGGGCGATGAAAGGTCACCTGACCGATCATTCGTTGCTGACCTTCAAGGAGGGCGACAGCCTCAACCTCGCCTTCCACGCTCAGACCACCGACAAGGTGCTGGTCTTCACCACCGGCGGCAAGTTCTACACGATCGGCGCCGACCGGCTGCCGGGCGGGCGCGGCCATGGCGAACCGATCCGCATCATTGTCGACATGGACAACGACCAGGACATCGTCACCGCCTTTGTCCATGATCCCAAACGCAAGCTGCTGCTGGTGTCTCACGACGGCAATGGCTTCATCGTGCCGGAAGAGGAAGTCGTCGCCAACACCCGCAAGGGCAAGCAGGTGATGAACGTCAAGGCGCCCGACGAGGCCCAGCGCTGTGTGCCGGTCGCCGGCGACCATCTCGCCATCGTCGGCGAGAACCGCAAGATGCTGGTCTTCCCGCTCGCCGAGATCCCTGAGATGGGTCGCGGCAAGGGCGTTCGCCTGCAGAAATACAAGGATGGCGGCGTCCTCGACCTCAAGACCTTCACGCTCGCAGGCGGTCTCTCCTGGCAGGATTCGGCCGACCGCACCTTCGTCAAATCACGCGAAGAGCTGATTGAGTGGATCGGTGCTCGAGCCTCGGCCGGACGCATGGTGCCGAAGGGATTCCCGAGGGCGGGGAAGTTTGGGTAGGTCCCTTGAGGGGGAGATGGCCGGCAGGCCAGAGG
>NZ_RZSW01000256.1:0-8292 GCF_003997375.1 Mesorhizobium sp. M5C.F.Ca.IN.020.29.1.1
GGTCTGGGTGGGCCAAGCGAACACCGGGTCGCCTCCCGCCGAGCACGCGCGCTAGAGGCTTCGCTACACCCAATACGGTCGGACGCCGTAGTAGTCGTAAACGCGGCGGCCACTCTCGGCATTCCAGTCGAAATCCTGGTCGCGACCATAGCGCGGAGCGCCTTCAACTTGCTCCTTCGTGATGTCAATGCGGAAGCCTGCAAGGCTCTCGTCATAGTCGAGCTTCTGCCACGGCAGCGGATAGTAGTCGTCGCCAATTCCAAGAAAACCACCAAAGCTGAGAACGGCATAGGATACCCTGCCGCCCCTCTTCTCGAGGATCAGCCTTTCGACCTGCCCGATGTGATTTCCCTGGATGTCATAGACGTTGGTGCCGACGACCATGTCGCTGGCGATAAGATCGTGGGTCTCGCGAATGTCGGGGTCCTGGTTTGTCATGATTTGCTCCTTCCCGTCGGTATGGAGCAAAAACGGGTCCGTGCCCTCGAAGTTCCAAGGATTGGGCGGACCAGCCGTTAGCAATCTTCTGGCTTGAGCGAGCGAACCAGCCGGATGACGACCGGATCGTAGGCAACTTTTGCTCTATGCTGTAGTCCATCAGGAACATGGCGGCGCGATCGCCACAACCGTTATGCCTCTGACATATCGGATCTGGTCGTCTTTGATCCCCGAGTAACTTGCCCAATCACGCGTCAGCCGCCGATAGATGAATTCCCAGCCTTCTTTTTCGTCCTGACTGATCTGTTTCTTGACCTGAGGCAGGAAGTCCCTTTCGGCGACGTCGGTGCCCCAGACGGCGAGGAGGGCTCCGTCGGGGGATTGGAAGGCCGCGCCATCGCCGTCCTTTGAACGATGCAACAGTTCGAACTCGGGCGGCACCTCGAAAACAAACCCAAACCTTTCGATGCCGAACTGCTGCCATTCCTGCGCCCCCGCCTGAGCGAAGGAGAGCCTTAGCGCCGAGAAAACCAGCAGGGTTCGGCCCATGGCCCGGTTCTCTTGTTTACCTTACACTAATGTAAACTGCGACAATGTAGGGATGTTCCGTTTTCAAGAATCGCCTCTTCAGTAGCCGCACAGGAGACGATTTTCACTGTCGCCGGAGGTTGGTAGAGTTGCACGTCGCGACCGGAAGAGGTCGCGAAATTCGATGCCGCCAGGAGAAGTTCTAAACGGCAGTTTCAGACAGATCGGTTGTGCAGAATCGGCCGTTGACGTCCCAACCGGCAGAGTTGTTTAGCGCTCTAAGGCCGACCTTAATGCATATCCACGGCTTGGTGCGGGAAACCGGCATCGCCGCCGAACAAGGTCGCGAGTTCCGTGAACTTGGCAAGCGGCAAATGACCGACAAGCCTGAAAGTCACTGATGCGGGTGAGAACAGGCTGTGTAGGTGCTGCGGTCGGTGACCGTCAACGATCCGAATGTAAGGGTCTAGGCAGCAGGGCCGCGATACGGTTGCGGCCCTGACGTCTGATCAACCCTTGAGACGATCCTTGATCTTGTCCTCGGTCTTCCCAAGGCCCTTCTTGGTGCTTTCGTCAAGCTTGCCGGCAGTTCCGCCGGCACTCATTTTCTTGTCACCAGCCGGTTTGCCAGGCTTTGCCTTAACTTCGCCGCTTCTCGCAGAGCGCTTCACTTCATCCTTGTTCATGGTTTCTCTCCCATAGCTGGGAAACCAACATGCGCTCTCACTGAAAGTTCCAGTAGCCAAGGAAAATAAGCATGGCCGGCTCCGAAATGAAATCGATCGCACATCTCACGCGTGAAAAAATGGGTCCGTCGATGAACGCGATGGAATGCCAAGATGGCCGGATAGTCGAAGATGCGATCAATTGGGAGCAACTCCGCCATGCCGCCAAGCTCAGGCCCCGGTCCAGGTGGGCAAGATGGACGCGGTGATGTCCAACCCGGGTTCCGCAGCGTGGGATCGACCCGCGTAATCGGCATTTGAATTCCACAGCCGGCTCAGCGATCAGACGCCTTCCCATCGGCTCGCTGCGCAATCGGCTGCATCTTTGCCCCGCAGGCATCCCTCACGCCTGACGGCGTCGTCGAGCGGTTGGATCGGGCATCATGCCGGAATGGCTAACGCTGACCAACGAAAGGGCTCGCCCGATCGCCAAATACTGTGAAGGACATGCAGGCAGGCCGCGAAGATTGACCGAATTTGATTTGCCAGGGAATCGGGCCCCTCCTACGCCCGGCACGTCAGGCGAAGGCGGCCACCCCGTCGTTACAACAGCCACAGCCATCACGACGGTGGTCAGCCATCCAAGCCATTTGAGCACCCCGGTGACGACGAACTGCCCGAGCACATCCCGGCGTGTGGCGAAATACATCATGATCCCCATGACCGGAACGGCGACGATGCCGTTGATCACCGCCGTCCAGACAAGCGCCTTTATCGGATTTATCGGCGTGAAGTTGAACCGCCCCGATCACGGTCGCGAGCATGATTGTTCCGTTGAAGGCTTTTGCTTTCATGGGCTTTCGCGTCAGCCCGGTGGGCCAGCGTAGCGCTTCGCCGATCGCGTAAGCTGCCGAGCCGGCCAGAACAGGCACTGCAAGGAGGTCCGTGCCGACGATGCCCAGGGCGAAGAGCGTCGAAGCAAGGGGGCCGGCAAGAGGGCGCAGCGCTTCTGCCGCTGTGCCGAGGTTTCTATCTCGGTGATGCCGCCCGGGTGCAGCGTGGACGCCGCGCTCAGAATAATCGCCAAGCCGACGATATTCGAGGCTGCCATCCCGGCCATCGTGTCGAAGCTTATACGTTCAAGAGCAGCCGGGCCTTGGGCGGGCTAATAATCGGGATGTTAGCATTATGAACCTTTATCCTGTGTTCTCCTATCCGGATGACAACCAGTGTCCGCAAAAGGGGTCGACTCCGGCCGGTGGCTGAAGGTCAGCTAACGAGGCGCGCTGCGAAGGACCGGTAGTGGCGCGACCACGACCTCCAGCGTGGTCCCCGGCAAGGTCTGCTTTCAGGAAGCGGCAAAGCTGATCTCAGCGTCCGACATGCGGCGCTAAGCGGCCCTTCGCGGTGGGTCATGGGCGTGAATTCGGCCGGGGGCGAACGAGCTTCCGCTTGGGTTCGGACTTTTGCCGTTTCTGGAAGACGCAGAAGCGCTCGAGTCCCGCTGCATCGGCTACGAATGACCGGTCACGAGATAGGCCAATAATGACTTAGAGGTAACAGAGTGGCCAAAAAGGCAAAAATTGCGTGGCAATCGACAGTCGGCGTCAGACGGCCACGAGCCGCCCTTTTTTCACTGCAGCGCCAACTCCGCCACGTTGTTTCCGAATGCGCTGGCGCCATGGTCGGCGCGGCCGACCATTTGCCGGAACCCAGCGAAAAGCTCGCGGCCGAAGCCGAATTCATTGGCGATAAGATCGCTGTCCGCCGCCCGTCGCAGCGCGAAATCGCCGGCCGGCACCAGCACTTCCAGCGTTCCGGCCTCGGCATCGAGCCTGATGATGTCGCCGTCACGGATCCTGGCGATCGGCCCGTCCTCGACCGCCTCCGGCGTCACATGGATCGCCGCCGGCACCTTGCCGCTCGCGCCCGACATGCGTCCGTCGGTGACCAGCGCCACATGCTGGCCACGATCCTGCAGGACGCCCAGCACGGTGGTCAGTTTGTGCAGCTCCGGCATGCCGTTGGCTTTCGGCCCCTGGAAGCGGATGACGGCAATGAAATCGCCGGTCAGCGAGCCGGCCTTGAATGCTTCGTTGAGCCCTTGCTGGCTGTCGAACACCTTGGCCGGCGCCTCGATGATGCGCCGCTCCGGTTTCACCGCCGATGTCTTGATGACGGCATGGCCGAGATTGCCTGAAAGCATTTTCAATCCGCCGGTCGGCTGGAACGCCTTCCTGAACGGCGCCAGCACCTTCTCGTCGCCGCTTTCGCGCGGCGAGGCCTCGCGCATCACGCCGCCATCGGCGCCGAGCTTGGCTTCGACCGCATAGGGCCTCAAGCCGTCGCCCCAAACCGTCTGGACATCCTCGTGCAGGATGCCTTCGTCGAGCAGTTCGCGGATCAGGAAGCCGAGCCCGCCGGCCGCATGGAAATGGTTCACGTCGGCAAGGCCGTTCGGATAGACCCGCGCCAGCAGCGGTACGGCTTCCGAAAGGTCCGAAATATCCTGCCAGGTAATGGCGATGCCGGCCGCGGCCGCCATGGCGATCAGATGGATGGCGTGATTGGTCGATCCGCCGGTGGCGTGCAGGCCGACGATGCCGTTGACGATCGAGCGCTCGTCGATCATCCGGCCGACCGGCGTGTAGGCGTTGCCCAGCGCGGTGATCGCCAGCGCCCGCTTCGTCGCCTCGCGGGTCAACGCGTCGCGCAACGGCGTGCCGGGGTTGACGAAGGAGGCGCCTGGCGTGTGCAGGCCCATGATCTCCATCAGCATCTGGTTGGAGTTCGCCGTGCCGTAGAAGGTGCAGGTTCCCGGCCCGTGATAGGATTTGGACTCGGCCTCGAGCAGTTCGGCCCTTCCCGCCTTGCCTTCGGCGTAGAGCTGGCGGACCTTGGCCTTCTCGTCGTTCGGCAGACCCGTCGTCATCGGCCCGGCCGGGATGAACACCGCCGGCAGATGGCCGAACGTCAGCGCCGCGATCACCAGCCCCGGCACGATCTTGTCGCAGACGCCTAGATAGACGGCGGCGTCGAACATGTTGTGCGACAGGCCGATTGCCGCGGCCATGGCGATCACGTCGCGCGAGAACAACGACAGCTCCATACCGGGCTGGCCCTGCGTGACGCCGTCGCACATCGCCGGCACGCCGCCGGCGACCTGGGCAATGCCGCCGGCCTCGCGTGCCGCGTTCTTGATCAGCGCTGGAAATGTCTCGAAAGGCTGATGCGCCGACAGCATGTCGTTATAGGAGGTGATGATGCCGAGGTTCGGCACCCGGTCGCCGCCAAGTGCCACCTTTTCCGAAGGGCTGCACACGGCAAAGCCATGGGCGAGGTTGCCGCAGGACAGCACGGCCCGGTTGGCGGTGCGGTGCGAGGCCTCGGCGATGCGGCCGAGATAGGCCTCGCGCCCTGGTCTGGAACGTTGGCGGATGCGCTCGGTGATGGCTTCGATATCGCGTCTCGCGGTCATGGCGTCGGTCCTTTCAGGCGAGGTCCCGCAGACATCGTCCGGCTGTCTGCCGGGACCCCTCGGCAAGTTGAAATCAGGGTGCCCAGAAAACCTCTACGGGCCTCTCGGCTGCGTCGAGCACGGCACGAATGGGTTTTCGCGTTTCCGATCCAATCGCGCTCTCGAATGCGTTGCGCTTGTCTTCGCCTTCGATGTGCAGTGCGACGAAGCCGGCCCTGACGATCCGCGCCAGCGACAGCGTCAGGCGCGGTTCGCCGGCGCTTGCCGCGTGGACCGGGAACACGACCCTTTCCGAGGACGGGTCGAGCAATTTTTCCAGATTGTCGGCGTCCGGAAAGAACGATGCGGTATGGCCATCGGTTCCCATGCCAAGCACGACCACATCGAGCGGCCATGGCAGCGACCGCAACATCCTGCTGTCGGCCTCACACGTATCCTCGATGCTTGCTGCCTCGTGGTAGAGCGGCACGAAACGTGCGGCCGCGGCCGCGTTTTGCAAAAGATTGGCGGCGACCAGCCCGGCGTTGGAGCGCGGAGACGAGGCCGGCACACAACGCTCGTCGACCAGCGTCACAGTGATTTTGTTCCAGGCGATCGGGATATTCGAAAGCGATGCGAAAAATTTCGCCGGCGTCGTGCCGCCGGAAACGGCGAGCAGTGCCGTGCCGCGCTCTGCGATTGCATTGGTAAGGCGGCCTGCGACGTGGCCGGCAAGTGCTGCCGCCAGGTCCTGGCGTTCGGCAAACGCGTGCCAGCTGTAGGCGGCGCCGTTCAATTGCTCTCGTGCCATGTCCGCCCGTCGCGTTCGATCAGCGCAATCGAGGCCGAGGGACCCCATGTGCCGGCCGTATAGCCCTGCGCCTCTTGCCTTGCGCTTTCCCATGCGTCCTGGATCGGGTCGATCCACTTCCACGCCGCCTCGACCTCGTCGCGGCGCATGAACAGCGTCTGGTTGCCACGGATGACGTCCATGATCAGCCGTTCATAGGCATCGGGGGCGCGGCCGTCGAAGGATTGCGCAAAACTCATGTCGAGCGGAATCTGCCGCAGCCGCATGCCGCCAGGCCCCGGATCCTTGATCATGATGAACTGCTTGACGCCTTCGTCGGGCTGCAGCCGGATGACCAGCTGGTTGGCGGAGATCGGCCCGGCGCTTTCGCCGAAGATCGAATGCGGAATTGGCCTGAATTCGATGACGATCTCCGAGACGCGGGTCGCCAGCCGCTTGCCCGTCCTGAGGTAGAACGGCACGCCCGCCCAGCGCCAGTTGCCGATTTCGGCCTTTAGCGCAACGAATGTCTCGGTGTTGCTGTTCCTGCCGAGCTCCTCGACATAGCCTTTCACCGGCCCGCCGGCCGAGGCCCCGGCACGGTATTGGCCGCGCACCGTGTGCTTGGGGGCTTCGTTGCCGTTGATGCGTTTCAGCGCCCGCAGCACCTTTAGCTTTTCGTCGCGCACGGCATCGGCATCCATCGACGACGGCGCCTCCATCGCGACGAGGCAGAGGAGCTGCAGCATGTGGTTCTGCACCATGTCGCGCAGCGCGCCGGCCTTGTCGTAGTAGGTGACGCGATCTTCGAGGCCGACGGTCTCGGCCACGGTGATCTGCACATGATCGACATTGGCGGAATTCCACAGCGGCTCGTAGAGCGCGTTGGCAAACCGCAACGCCATCAGGTTCTGCACCGTCTCCTTGCCGAGATAGTGGTCGATGCGGAAAATCTGGCTTTCATGGAAATCATCGCCGACCAGATCGTTGAGCTCGCGCGCCGAGGCGAGATCGCGCCCGATCGGCTTCTCCAGCACGATGCGCGAGTTCGGCGTGATCAAACCATTCTCTTTCAGCTTGTGCGAGATGTCGCCGAACAGCGCCGGCGCCACCGCCAGATAGAAAGCGCGGATGCATTCGCTGTCGCCGATCGCCGTCTTCAATTTGTCGAAGCCCGCGCCATTGGTAGCGTCGGCCGAGACATAGGAAAGCCGGGCAAGAAACGTCTTCAGCTCCGTGGCATCGATATCGGCCGGTTTCACATGGTCGGAAATCGCCTGCTTGGCGAACGCCTGGAATTCCTCGTCGGTCATTTTCGAGCGTGACGTGCCGATGATGCGCGTCGGTTCGGAAAATTGATGGCCGCGCTGGCGATGATAGAGCGAGGGCAAAAGCTTGCGTTCCGACAGATCGCCGGTGCCGCCGAAAATGATGAAGTCGAAAGGCTCGACGGGAATGATCTGGCTGGTCATGGTCTGTCCGCTTTAACGCCGGTCGCTGTGACGCGGTCGATATAATCTAATCGATTTAGATTTTCCAGTGCCACGACGTCACATCCCAAGGTCAATGGGTTTGCCGATTGGCCTTGAGGTCTGCCCCTTGACACTGGCGCAACCCGGCGGCTTGTCGGCAACGTGTTCCGGGTGGCCTTCGCAGACGCAGCATAGAGCGGGATCGAAGCGAAAGCCAAAGGAGAAATCGAGCGTGTATACTGATCTTTCGGCGGGCCTCGCCGGCGGCGGCCCGAGCGATCGTCTTCAATCATGAGTGAGAAAGCCATGCGCCTGGAAAACAAAGTTGCCATCGTTACCGGTGCCGCGTCAGGTTTCGGCGAGGGTATCGCCAAGCGCTTTGCCGAGGAGGGCGCCAAGGTCGTTGTCGCCGATCTCAACGCCAAGGGCGCCGAACGCGTCGCCAACGAGATCGGCCGGGCGGCGATCTGGACCCAGACGGACGTCTCGTTGCGTTCCGAGTTCGACGAGATGGTCGATGCCGCAAAGAGCGCCTTCGGCCGCATCGACATCATGGTCAACAATGCCGGCTACACCCATCGCAACGGCGATATGCTCGAGGTCGACGAGACGACCTTCGACCTGATCACGGCCGTCAACATGAAGGCGATCTACCACGCGGCGCTGGCGGTTGTGCCGGTCATGGACCGGCAAGGCGGCGGCGTTATCCTGACCACGGCTTCGACCGCCGGCATCAGGCCGCGGCCGGGCCTCACCTGGTACAATGCATCGAAGGGCTGGACGATCACCGCCACCAAATCCATGGCGGTGGAACTCGCGCCGAAGAACATCCGCGTCAACTGCCTCTGTCCGGTCGCCGGCGAGACCGGCATGCTGGAAAAATTCATGGGCGCCGACACGCCCGAAATCCGTGAGAAATTCCGCGCGTCGATCCCGCTTGGC